>CAIXAY010000218.1 GCA_903917505.1 uncultured beta proteobacterium
AGCGCATCAGGGTGGACTCAGTTGGATTTGCGTGGCGACCTGGACGAAACTATCGCCCTTGACATCGACATGGCGAATTTTAACCGGCAACAGCAGATAATCGTAAGCTAGCCACAGTTCGGTGGTGTTGTCCCCGGGCGCGCGCAGGTGCACGGTGCGCAGCGTGCCTGCCGGCACCTCGATTTCCTCGTCGCCGATCACCTCGAGGCGGTAGACGCCATATTTCTTGCCGGTGGCGATCGGCAGCGCGCTGCCGGCGCCGAGATAGGGCAGGAAGCCGAGCTGGAAGTTGAACGACAGCAGATCCTGCGCACCGTAAGCCAGCACCTGCTCGGGACGTTCGCCGACGCGCACTTTCATGTTGTCCCAATCGAAGCCGGCCTGTTCTCCGCTCTCCTTGCCGTTGCGCCGGATGACGAATGAATCAGGGCGCAGACCCTGATCGTTGATCAATCCGCGGCTTTCCATCTCGATGCGGATCGATTTGAACAAGCGCACCAGACCGGTCGATTCGACGACCGACTGCAATCGATAATGGCCGTCGGCGATCTCCCATTCCTCCTGCGCGTAACCGATTTCAAAATTCGAATCGCCGCGATCGACGCGGTAACGGATCAGGCCGCGCGGCGGCAGGCGCGGTTCGGCAGGCGCCGATTCAGGTTCCGGCGGCGTCGCCCCGGGCTCGGCAGCCGGCGGTTCGGGCAGCGCTTCGTGGGCCGCAGCAGCCGCCAATTCGGGCGCTTGCGCTGCCGGCGTTTCTTCCGGAAGGGACGGCGCCGGCACCTGATTGGCCTGCGCTTGGACTTTGCGGCGCGGCGCTTTCGGCCTGACCGGCTTTTCCGCCTTGGGCGCGGTGTCGACGCGCGCTTGCGGCGGCGGCAGCGGCCTGATCTCGGCAACGATGACCTGCGCTTCGGGCTCGGTCGATAAATCGAACTCGGGGCCGAACAGCGCCACAGCGTGCAGCCCGAGCGAAGCGGCGAAGGCGATGATCAGCGCGAAGGGCATGCCGCCTTTACAGCGACGCCAGCGGCGAAACAAGGACGCCGGCCGCGTCCTGTGGCGCGTCGAGTCCAAGGAATTCGACGCGGTCGCCGGCGAGGCACACGCGACCCTCGGTAATCCAGCGGATGGCCAGCGCATAGATCGCATGCTCCTGCACGAGCACGCGCGCCGCGAGGCTGGCCTCGTCGTCGCCGTCGATGACCGGCACCGCGGCCTGCACGATGATCGGACCGTGATCGAGCGCCGGGGTGACGAAATGCACCGTGCAGCCATGCACCCGCACGCCTTCGGCGAGGGCGCGCCGGTGCGTGTGCAGCCCCTGGAATGACGGCAGCAGCGACGGATGAATGTTGATCAGGCGGCCGGCGAAATGGCGCACGAAGCCGTCGCTCAGCACGCGCATGAAGCCCGCCAGGACGACGAGATCGGGCGCATAGCCGCCAATGGCCTCGGCGAGGGCCGCATCGAAGGCCTCGCGGTCGGCAAATTCGCGGTGGTCCACAACACGCGTCGCCACGCCCCTGGCCGCGGCGATCTGCAGGCCGGCGGCGTCGGCGCGGTTGGCCAGCACGGCGGCCACGCGCACCGGTAGCGACCCGGCGGCGACGGCGTCGAGCAGCGCTTCCATGTTGCTGCCGCGGCCGGAGATGAGTATGACAATGGACTTCATTTGATTCCTAGCGCGCCGACCGGCAGGAAGACCGCGGTGGCCAGGCTTTGCGTGAAGCGGGTGATCGTTCGGCCCTGCTTGTCGGCGACCACCTTGGAGAGAAAATCGAGCAGGCCGATGACGCGGCCGAATTCGCGTTCGAACGAGAGGTTGGGGTTGTTGGCGTCGAGTTCATTTGAAATCAGCAGCAGTTCGCCGCTGGCGTTGCGCGTCGAAGACATTTTCCAGATGGCGATTTCGATGTTGCGTGCGCAATTGTAGAGCTTCTGCTCGTTGAGGTCGTCGAGCAGGTAGAAATCGTCCTTGTACTCGAAAGCGGCGTAGACCATGCCGAGCAGCCCGGCCATCACGGCCAGCACGCGGTCGCCCTGATAGACCGGGCTGAAGGCGTAGGACGCGGCGGCGCCCTCGCGCCGCCCTTCGAGCTCGGGGAAATCGACGCGGCCGGCGAACAGACGATCGAGCGCGGCGTCGATGCCGGCCTGGCCGCTCTTGCGCCACTCCCTCGGGTTGCGCTTGTAGAGCTTCTCGGCGATGCGCCGCAAGCCGGCCTTGATCTCGGCGCGGTTGGCGTCGATGACGCGGTCGATCTCGGTCTTGGCCAGGTAGCGCGGGTCGAAGCGGGTTTCCTTCTGGCCGTCGGAGCCGACGCGGGTGGCGCAGGATGAGAGCAGCGAAGCGGTCAGGAGCAGAAGCACGGTGGCGAGGCGGGCGGGCATGTCCGCATCATTGCCTAAACCTTTCGCTGCTGCAACCAGCCGATCACGACCGGGATCATCGAGACGAGGATGATGCCGACGATCATCGCCGTCAGATTCTGCTGCACCCACGGCAGATTGCCGAAGAAATAGCCGGCCAGGGAAAGAGATACCACCCAGGACAGCGCGCCGGCCAGATTGAAGAGGAAAAAGCGCCCGTAGTTCATCGCGCCGATGCCGGCGACGAAGGGCGCGAAGGTGCGGAACAGCGGCAGGAAGCGCGAGATGATCAGCGTCTTGCCGCCGTGTTTGGTATAGAAGGCGTGCGTCTTCTCGAGCGCCGCCTTGTTGAAAAAGCGCGACTCCTCCCAGTGGAAGACCTTGGGTCCGAGGAAGCGCCCGATCTGGTAATTGAGCATATTGCCGAGCGTCGCCGCGGCGACGAGCACGCCGATCAGCGTGGCCAGGTGCATGCCGCCCAGGGCGGCCAGCGCGCCGGCGACGAAGAGCAGCGAATCGCCGGGCAGGAAAGGCGTCACCACGAAACCGGTCTCGCTGAAGATGATGGCGAAGAGAATCGCGTAAATCCACGGCCCGTATTGCTGCACGAGCGTGGCCAGGTACTTGTCCAGATGCAGCACGATGTCGACAAAGGCGGCGAGAAATTCCATTTTGGCGAATGACCGGGCAAAGGCGCGATTCTACCGGAAGCCAGGCCGGTATAATCAGCGCATGAGCGAAGCGCAAACTCCCCTGCCGGCGATCCACCTGCTGCCCGACCTGCTGATCAGTCAGATCGCCGCTGGCGAAGTCGTCGACCGCCCTGCCTCGGTGCTCAAGGAGTTGCTCGAGAACGCGCTCGACGCCGGCAGCACGGCGATCCAGATCCAGCTCGAGGAAGGCGGCGTCAAGCTGATCCGCGTCAGCGACGACGGCCAGGGCATCGCGCGCGACGACCTGGCGTTGGCGCTGACCCGCCACGCGACCTCGAAGATCGCCTCGCTCGACGATCTCGAGCACGTCGCGACGCTCGGTTTTCGCGGCGAAGCGCTGGCTTCGGTGGCCGCCGTGGCGCGCCTCACGCTGACCAGCCGGCAAGCCGGCGCGGCGCACGCCTGGCGCCTCGGCGCCGAGCCCGGCGCGCAGCCGGAACCGGCGGCGCTGGCCGCCGGCACGGTCGTCGAAATGCGCGACCTCTACTACAACACACCGGCGCGGCGCAAGTTTTTGAAATCCGAAGCGACCGAACTCGCGCAATGCGCCGAGGCGGTCAAGCGCATCGCGCTGGCGCACCCGGCGGTGGCCTTCGCCCTGGCGAACAACGGGCGCGTCGGCCTGCATCTGCCGCGCGGCGATGCGCGCGGCCGCGCCGCCGCCATCCTCGGCGAGGATTTTCTCGAGCAATCGCGCGCCATCGATACCGGCTCGGGCCTGATCCGCATCTTCGGCCACTGCGCCCTGCCGACCCATTCGCGCGCGCGCAGCGATGCGCAGTACTGCTACGTCAATGGCCGTTTCGTGCGCGACAAGCTGCTCAGCCATGCCTTGCGCGAGGCCTACCAGGACATGCTGCACGGCAGCCGCTATCCGGCCTACTGCGTTTTTCTCGAGATCGACCCGGCGAGCGTCGACGTCAACGTGCACCCGGCGAAAACCGAAGTGCGCTTCCGCGACGGCCGCGCCGTGCACCAGTTCGTCTTCCATGCGGCGCAGCGCGCGCTGTCGGGTTCGCTCGCTGCTTCGCTCACCAGCGCGCATTCCGGCTCGCCTGCCGACGCCGCGGGCGGTGCGCCCGCGCCCCGGCCGCCGCCCGTCTATGCCGCTGCGGGCGGCAGCTTCGCCAACTGGGTGCCGCGCCAGGAATCCTTGCGCGCCAGTGCGCCGCCGACCGCCGCCTATCTGGCTTTCAGCCAGGCCGCGCAGACGCTTTCCGCGGCGCCGCCCGCCGCGCCGCAAGGCGATGCCCCGCCGCTCGGCTACGCCCTCGGGCAACTGCGCGGCGTCTACATTCTGGCCGAAAATGCGCAGGGACTGATCATCGTCGACATGCACGCGGCGCATGAACGCATCCTTTACGAGAAGCTGAAGAACGCGCTCGATAATCGCGCGGTGGCCATGCAGACGCTGCTCATTCCGGCGGTTTTCACCACCTCGGCGCTCGACGTGGCGAGCGCCGAGGAAAACGCCACCGGCTTGCGCGAACTCGGCTTCGATATCGCGCCGATCGGCCCGACGCAGCTTGCCGTACGCGGCGTTCCGGCGCTGCTGCAGGCCGCCGATCCGGGGCCGCTGGTGCTCTCGCTGCTGGCCGAGCTGCGCGAGCACGGGGTTTCGCAACTGATTGCCGAACGGCGCAACGAACTGCTCGCCACCATGGCCTGCCACGGCGCCGTGCGCGCCCGCCGCCTGCTCTCGCTGCCGGAAATGAACGCCCTCTTGCGCCAGATGGAAGAGACCGATCGCGCCGACCAGTGCAATCACGGCCGGCCGACCTGGACGCAACTTGCGATGGGCGATCTCGACAAGCTCTTCCTGCGCGGACGGTGATTCGTATTAACCACAACGAGCACGACAAAAAACCTGGAAATATCGGGAATATCTTGATCTCTTTGGCTTTCGTTGTGCCCGTTGTGCTCGTTGTGGTTTGATTCAAATGCCGCAATGACTCCTCCGGCCATTCTCCTGATGGGCCCGACCGCCAGCGGCAAAACGGCGGTGGCGATCGCGCTCGCACAGCGCTTTCCGCTCGAACTGATCAGCGTCGATTCGGCGCAGGTTTTTCGCGACATGAACATCGGCACGGCCAAGCCGGACGCCGCAACACTGCGCGACTTCCCGCATCACCTGATTGACTTGATCAGCCCCGAGCAAGCCTACTCGGCGGCGCGTTTTCGCCACGACGCGCTGGCCCTGATGGCCGACATCACGGCGCGCGGCAAGGTGCCGCTGCTGGTCGGCGGCACCATGCTCTATTTCAAGGCGTTGCTCGGCGGCCTCGCCGAACTGCCGCAGGCCGACCCGCAGCTGCGCGCCGATCTCGACGCCGAGGCCGCGCGCCACGGCTGGCCGGCGCTGCACGCCGAACTCGCCAGGATCGACCCGGAAACCGCCGCGCGCCTGCCGCCCAACGATGGCCAGCGCATCCAGCGCGCCCTCGAAATCTATCGCCTCGGCGGCCGTCCGATGTCGGCGCTGCTGAGCGAGAGCGCACACCAGAGTCCGCCCTACGACTTCATTTCGCTCGGGCTGCTGCCGCCCGAACGCAGCGTGCTGCACGCGCGCATCGCCGAACGCTTCGATGCCATGCTCAAAGCCGGTCTCGAAGACGAATTGGCCGGGCTGCGCCGGAAATACCGGCTGACGCCCGAGCTGCCGGCGATGCGCTGCGTCGGCTACCGCCAGGTGTGGGCGGTGCAGGATGGCAGCGCGCCGCGCGCGGAAATGCGCGACCGCGGCATCTACGCCACGCGCCAGCTGGCGAAGCGGCAAATGACTTGGCTCGCCAACACGCTGAAACCGGAGATTTTCGACTGCCTGGCGCCTGACCTCGACGCGCGGATCGCCGCAAGAATAGGCCAGGCGCTCGCTTAGCCAGAGGTCATCGACGGCTCGAAAACCTGGTAGGCATCGCGTCCGGCGTGCTTGGCGACGTACATCGCGGCATCGGCATTGCGCAGCAACTGGTGCACATCGTCGCCGTGTTGCGGGCAAATGGCGATGCCGATGCTCGCCGAAATGCTGATGAAGTGGCCGGCGATTGAAAAGGGCTGGCGCAGCGTGGCGAGGATTTTTTCGGCCACCGCGGCCGCATCCGAATCCAGGTTCAGGCGTTGCAGGAGGATCACGAACTCGTCGCCGCCGAGCCGCGACACGGTGTCCGATTCGCGCGTCACCACCGACTGCAAACGGCTCGCCACCTCCTTGAGCAGAAGGTCGCCGATATCGTGGCCGAGCGAGTCATTGACCGGCTTGAGCTGGTCGAGGTCGACGAACAGCACCGCCAGTTTTTCGCGCTCCCGCCGGACGTGCGCCAAAGCCTGGCGCAAGCGATCGGTAAGCAGCATCCGGTTGGGCAAGTCGGTCAACACGTCGTGGTGCGCCAGATGCTGCACGAAGGCTTCGGAAGCCTTGCGTTCGGTGATGTCGCGCGCGCAACCGACCGTGCCGATCACTTCGCCGCGGGCGTTGACAAAGCGCGCCTGATGCACGTCGAGGTAGAGCAGTCGGCCGCGAACGTTGCCCGATTCCTCGAAAATGGTCGGCTCGTCACGGCCGAGGGTATGCGCGTCGACGTCGTGCGAAAACTGTCCCAGGCTGTGCCACTGCGGATCCTCGGGATGTTGGTCGCGCTCGCGCTGCGCGAAGAAATCGAAAGTCTTGCCGAGCGGCTCCTGCGTATCCTCGATGCCCAGGAGAACCTCGCAAAACGCCTTGTTCACGAAGATGTAGCGGCCCTCGAGATCCTTCGCCCAGATCATGTCGGGGACGTTGTCGCACATCAGGCGCAGCATCAAGGCGAGGCGCTTTGAGCGGTCCTCGCTGACTTTCAGCGCTTCGACGGTCAGCTTGCGTTCCGCCATTTCATCGTGCAGGCGTTCGCGCATGGCGATCTCGCCAACCGCCGATTGCGAAATTTGCCAGGACTTGCGCACGATGATCACCTGCCAGAGCACGGCCGTGCCGCCAATCAGCAGAAAGAAGGTATCGCCGCCGATGAAGTATTTGTAAGAGCAGAAGCCGGTGAAAGGCAGCACGGACAGCGCATTGACCGCGACGCCGTAAGAAAATACGGTGGCATAGGACATGTAGGCGAAGGCGGCGACGGTCGATACGAGAATGAAGATGAGAGCATAAGTCGCCTCGCTCGCCTCATCGGGCAGGAAAGCCACCATTACGCCGTAGAGGCCGCAGGCCACCGCGCCGAGCATGACGCGACGGCGAAACACGGATTCGCAGTTCTCGAGCGTCAGGCCGACCCGCCTGACGCGGCGGTCGAAGAAAAAAAGCGCCGCGCTGCTCATCAGGATCAGCGCATACCAGGCCAGCAGCAGGTCGCCGGAGACGCCGATGCGGTACAGGCTGAGCGAGGCCAGAATCCCCCCGCCGATGAGCGCGAAGGGCGCACCGCCGGCGTTCCTGAAGAAAGTCTGCAGCCGAATCAGACGGATCCGGTCCCGCAGGGGAACGAGATTTTGCCCTTCTTTCATGGCCGGCCGGCGATAGTCATTTTATGCATTCTACATGGACATTGGGGACTAAGCACAAGCAAAAAAGCCCATGCAGTGAGTTGCATGGGCTTCCGAGACTACGACCCCGGCATAACGAGCCGGAGTAATCGGCTATTCGCCGTTATGGTGCTACGCGATTATCCTTGAAGTGCGTTTGCAACAAAACGCCATAAAGTCTCCAGAAAGTGCGGCTGGCACCACAACAACAACACGCCGGATTCACCGCAGATCACGACGTTACTGCAATATAGCCCATGCCGGGAAAAAAGCCAGACCCAGATCTACGGCGCCGTTTTGGCGGCCGCGATCAAATCCGCCAGTTGCTTCTTCTGCGCCTCGTCGAGCTTGTCGATATTCTTTTGCCAGCGGTAGCGCGTGTAGTTGGCCTCGACGATCTGCCACCCGGCCGTGCCGTAGGCCTCGATTCCGGCGCGCAATTTCGGCACCGCCTCGACGATCGCCCGGAAACGTGGCCAAGGCAGGCGCTGCAAGTCCTTTTCCATCTGCCGGCTGTCCGGCACCTCGGATTTATCGCCCACCAGTGTTGCGGGACCGGCTTCGCGACCGGGTTCCGGAGCCGTGGCGCCCTCGGCGCAGGCCAGCCCGGACATGACGACAATGCCGAGCAAAAGCAGAACAAGTATCGTTTTCATCGTGTGCACTCTAGCAGTGACCGGGGTGGCGGCGCATGGTTCGCCGGATGCAAGATTGCTGATTCAAATTGCCTTGACAGTGATTGCCTAGGCAGGTATCGTGCGGCACTGAATCAGCCCAGGGACAATCCATCGTGAGCAAGGTGCGGCAGTTCTACCAGGCGGAGACCTTCCGTATCGAAAACAGCGTCGGCTATCTGATTCGCAGGATCGCCCATACGGTCGGTCGAGAGCTTGACCGGCGCATGGTCGATCTCGGCCTCACCGACGCCCAGTGGAAGCCGCTGCTGCTGCTGCAGCAGGGCGTCTGCTCGACCGCAGCGGACATCTCGCGCATCGCCTGCCACGATACGGGCGCCGTGACGCGCCTGCTCGACCGTCTTGAAAGCAAGGGCCTGGTGCAGCGCTTGCGCTCGGCCGAAGACCGGCGCGTCGTCAGGCTGGCATTGACCGCGGAGGGCGAGCGCGTTGCCGCCGAAGTTCCGAAGATCATCGCCCATCTGTCCAACCAGATGCTCGCGGGCTTCAGCGACGATGAATTCGTCCAGTTCAAGTCCTTGCTCAATCGCGCCCTGCTCAACGCCAGCGCCTTCGAAGCGGGAGAGGCGCAATGAACAGGCCGCTATCGCTGCTCCTGGCGGCGACGCTAAGCCTGGCTCTGTCCGGCTGCGCGAGCTTTGCCGGAATCTTCCCGCAAGCGAAAACGATTGACCCCGCAGCGCTCGCCGGCAGCGCCGCGGCGCAGCCCTTTGCCGACTGGCCGCGCGACGACTGGTGGCAGGAACTGCAGGATCCGGTGCTCAGCGGGCTGATCGCGCAGGCGCTCGCCGACAGTCCCTCGCTGCAGGCGGCGCAGGCCCGGCTGACGCGCGCCACGGCGCTCGCCGACCAGGCGGAGAGCGCGCTATGGCCGGAGGTCGACGCGTGGGCGGTAACGAGCCACGAGCGCTTCAGCGAAAACGGCCTGATTCCGCCGCCCTACGCCGGAACCTTCCGCAACATCAACGATACGCGGCTGGCCGCGAACTGGGGTGCCGATTTCTTCGGCAAGAACCGCGAGCAACTGCAAGCCGCCCTCGGCGAACTGCGGGCCAGCGAAGCCGAGAACCGGGCGGCGCGTCTGCTGCTCGCCGCCAACGTGACGCGCAGTTATTACCAGTTGTCGCGCCTGCTCGCCCTGCGCGAAGTGCTGGTGCAGCGCAGCCGGCAGCGCAGCGATCTCGCCGCGCTGGTCGAGCGCCGCTACAAGGCCGGTCTCGACACCGCGGTCGAACTGGAAAGCGCGCACGGCGTGCTGCCGGAGAATGCCCGCGATATCGCTTCGCTCGACGAACAGATCGCCATCAACCGGCACGCGCTGGCGCTGTTGCTTGGCCAGGGACCCGATGCGGCCGATGCGCTGGCGCCGGCGCTGCCCGCCGCCCTGCCGCTGGCGCTGCCGGCGAGCCTGCCCGCCGACCTGCTCGGCCACCGCGCCGACGTCGTCGCCGCACGCTGGCGCGTCGAAGCGGCCGTGCACGGGCTAGAATCGACCAAGGCGCTGTTCTATCCGAACATCAACCTGCGCGCCTTCACCGGCTTTTCGGCGATCGGCTTTGACAACTGGTTCGAGGCCGGCAGTCACACGCCGGGAATCGGCTTGGCCATCAGCCTGCCGATCTTTGACGCCGGGCGCCTGCGCAGTCTTTACCGGACCAACGCGGCCCAGGTCGATAGCGCCGTCGCCAGCTATAACGGCACCCTGCTCGGCGCGCTGCGCGACGTTGCCGATCAGTTGAGCACCCTGCGCGCCCTCGACGTTCAGCTCGCGCGTCAGCAAGAAGCGCTGGCCAGCGCCTCGCGCGCCTATGACCTGGCCGTGCGCCGCTATGATGCTGGCATCACGGACCGCCTCAACGTGCTCAACGTCGAAACCAACCTGATCGCGCAGCGCCGTGCGGCGGTAGACCTGCAGGCGCGCTGGATCGACACGCGCATTCGCCTGATCGACGCGCTCGGCGGCGGCTTCGCCGCGCCGGAGCCAGCGATCGCCAAGCAATAATAGATCGCGCTCGCCCTTTACCCTTACGGATTACTTCCATGACCAAAGCTTCTGCCCCAGCTCCGGACCCGACCGCGCTCGAGAGGACACGCAAACGCCGCCTGCTGCTGCTCGCCGCGGCCTGCCTGCTGGCCGCGCTGGCTTATGGCCTGTACTGGCTGCTGTTCGCGCGCTTCCATGTGAGCACCGACAACGCCTACGTGCAGGGCAACGTGATTCAAATCACGCCGCAAGTCGGCGGCACCGTCGTCGCCATCAACGTTAACGATACCGACAGCGTCGCCGCCGGCCAGCTGCTGGTGCGGCTCGACCCGGTCGACAGCCGGGTGGCCCTCGACCAGGCCGAAGCGCAGCTCGCGCAAACGGTGCGCGAAGTGCGCGCCACGTTTACGACCAACAAGGCCCTGGCCGCCACCATCGAAGCCCGCCAGGCCGACCTTGCGCGCAGCGAAGCCGAGCTCGCGCGCCTGCGCGCCGATCTCGGCCGGCGCGAACCCCTGGTCAACGGCGGCGCGGTCTCGGCCGAAGAATTGCAGCATCTGCAGACGGCGGTGGCCAACGCCCGCATGGTGCAGTCGGCCGCCACGTCGGGCGTGGCCGAAGCGCGCGAACAACTGACCCGCAACCAGTCGCTGACCGAGGGCACGCCGGTCGAAGAAAATCCGCGCGTACTCTCGGCCGCCGCGAAATATCGCGAAGCCTGGCTCGCTTTCAAGCGTTCGGACATCAGCGCGCCGGTCGCCGGCACCATCGCCCGGCGCAGCGTGCAGCTCGGGCAACGCATCGCCAGCGGCACGGCGATCATGGCCATCGTGCCGCTCGACCAGCTGTGGGTCGATGCCAACTTCAAGGAATCGCAACTCGAAAGCCTGCGCATCGGCCAGCCGGTCGCGCTGACCGCCGACGTCTATGGCCGCCGCACCGAATACCGCGGCCGCATCGCCGGGCTCGGCGCGGGAACCGGCTCGGCCTTTTCGCTGCTGCCGGCGCAAAACGCCACCGGCAACTGGATCAAGATCGTGCAGCGCGTCCCGGTGCGCATCGCCGTCGATGCCAAGGACATCGCCGAGCACCCGCTGCGCGTCGGCCTGTCGATGGACGTCGATGTCGACGTCCATGACCAGTCCGGGCCGTCCGTCGTCGAAGCGGCGCGCAAGAGCCCGGTGGCCAGCACCACGGTCTACGACGATCTCGACAAGGCGGCCGACGAGCGCGTGAACGCCATCGTTTCGGCCAACCTCGGACGCCGGGTCCTGCTCAAGCGGGCCGATTGATGCACCGAGCGCCGCCCATGACGAACGCATCGAACGGCCATGGCTGAAGAGAAGAGGAACGGCTACGCGCTGCCGCCGCTGCACGGCGCCGAGCTCCTGATGGGCACGCTGGCGCTGTCGCTGGCGACCTTCATGAACGTGCTCGACACCTCGATCGCCAACGTCTCGATCCCGGCCATCGCCGGCGATTTCGGCGTCAGCCCTAACCAGGGCACCTGGGTGATCACCAGCTTCGCCGTCTCCAACGCCATCGCCGTGCCGCTGACCGGCTGGCTCACCCAGCGCTTCGGCATGGTGCGGCTGTTCACCGCGAGCATCGTCCTCTTCATGCTGGCATCATTGCTCTGCGCGCTCGCACCGAACATCGGCCTGTTGATCCTGTTCCGCGTCATTCAGGGCCTGGTCGCCGGCCCGATGATTCCGCTCTCGCAATCGCTGCTCCTGCAAAGCTATCCGAAGGAGAAATCGGGGATCGCGCTCGCCCTGTGGTCGATGACCACGCTCGTCGCGCCGGTCACCGGACCGCTGCTCGGCGGCTGGATCACCGACAACATGAGTTGGCCTTGGATCTTCTACATCAACATTCCGGTCGGCATGATCGCCACCTTCATCACCTGGAACATCTACAAGAACCGCGAGACGCCGATCCACAAGCTTCCGATCGACGGCGTCGGCCTCGCTTCGCTGGTCATCTGGGTCGGCGCGCTGCAGATCATGCTCGACAAGGGCAAGGAACTCGACTGGTTCGCGTCGACGCAGATCGTCATTCTGGCCATCGTCGCCGTCGTCGGCTTCGTCTTCTTCCTGATCTGGGAACTGACCGAGGCGCATCCGGTGGTCGACCTCTCGCTGTTTTCCCGGCGCAATTTCTCGGTCGGCACCATCGCGCTGTCGCTCGGCTTCGGGACTTTCTTCGGCAACGTGGTGCTGCTGCCCTTGTGGCTGCAGCAGTACATGGGCTATACCGCGACCTGGGCCGGCATCATCCTGGCGCCGGTCGGCCTGCTGGCCATCCTGCTGATGCCGACGGTCGGCAAGCTGACCCACAAGGTCGACGCGCGTTATCTGTCGACCTTCGCCTTCCTGACCTTTGCGCTGGTGCTGTGGATGCGCTCGCAGTTCAACACCCAGGCCGACGTCGAGACCCTGCTGATTCCGACCTTCGTGCAGGGCATCGCCATGGCTTTCTTCTTCGTTCCGCTGATGACCCTGATCTTGTCCGGCTTGCCGCCGGAGCGCATCGCCGCGGCTTCCGGCCTGTCGAATTTCGCGCGCATCACGGCCGGCGCTTTCGGCACCTCGATCGCCACCACGCTCTGGGACAATCGCGCCGCCCTGCACCACGCGGAACTCGCCGAGGCCATCAACAACGCCAGCATTCCGGCCACGCAGACGCTCTCGGGCCTCGCGTCGCTCGGCCTCAGCCCCGAACAGAGCCTGGCCTACATCAACCGGCTGATCGACCAGCAGGCCTTCATGCTCAGCGCCAACGACATCTTCGCCGCCTCCTCTGCCCTTTTCCTGATCCTGATCGGGGTGATCTGGCTGGCCCGCCCGGTCCCTTTGACGCAATCGGTGGATACGGGCGGCGCACACTGAAACGACGCAATGAAAGAGCCGCACAGCGGCCGACTTGCTGTTATCCCTGCTCGCATTACGCCGCCACATCAGGCTGCAGATCGAGCGCATCGCTGGCTTTGATGTCGGCATCAATTCAAGTTCTTGGGGAAATTGCCGATAAATCAGCCAGAACTGCTTAATGGGGCAGAGGCAATGAGAATACCGGCCGAATCCTTGGCACTCTATAACGTCGAGAGCAGTCGATCCGAAGACAAAGGGGCCAAAGCCGTCTCCGAATCGGCGGCGCTCGGCGCCCGTTTCCCCGACGCGCTGCCCCGGCAGCGGCCGACCCGCAGCAAGGCGCCCGACATCGAAGAAGACAGGCCGCAGCGCGCCAAGCGCGGCCAACAAGGCGGCGAGGATCAGCCGCAACAGGAGCGGCGGAAAGCGAAGCAGCCGGTGCTGATCGACACGCGGGCAAGACGTCCGCTGGACCTTGCCAACGGAACCCTGATCGACGTCAAGATCTGAAAGCGTGGTCCGCGCAGCGGCGATTCCCAACGCCGGAGCGCTTGCACCATGCAAGCGCGCAAGTCGTGCCCCAAGATCGCCGCTATTTGAGCAAGTCAGCCGGGGCGGGCGTCGAACGATTCACTATTCCGCGTCCCATTTCTCGGCGCTGGCGCCGGCGAGCGCGCGTATGCGCGCTTCGTCGCGCGCGAACTCGTGCGCCGGCCCTTCGAAGACCGTGCGGCCGTCATCGAGAACGCAGGCGCGGTCGGCGATGGTCAGCGCGGCCCTGACGTTCTGTTCGACGAGCAGCACCGCGATGCCCTGTTTGCGCATGTTCACGACGACGTTGAAGACTTCCTGCACGATCAGCGGCGCCAGCCCCTGCGAAGGCTCGTCGAGCATCAGGAATTTCGGGTTGAGCATCAGCGCGCGGGCGATCGCCAGCATTTCCTGCTCGCCGCCCGAAAGCTGCCGGCCCTTGCTCTGCCGGCGCGCGCGCAGGCTCGGGAACAATTCATAGATGCGCTCGCGCGTCCACGGGCCGCCGCGCTCGAGCGGGACGCTGAGATTTTCGTCGATCGAGAGGTTGGCGAAAATGCGCCGCCCTTCGGGCACGTAGCCGACGCCGCTCGCGGCGACGCGATCGGCGGGCCAGCCGGCGGTGAGTTGGCCGAACAGGCAGACCTGGCCTTCGCGGGTCGGCATCAGGCCCATCAGCGCGCGCAGCGTGGTGGTCTTGCCGGCGCCGTTGCGCCCGAGCAGGGTGACGATCTCGCCTTCCTGCACGTGGAATGAAATGCCATGCAGGATGTGGCTCTTGCCATAATAGGCATGCAGCGCGTCGACCTCGAGCACGTTCATGCGGCGATCCCCAGATAGGCCGCCTGCACGCGCTCGTTGGCGGATATTTCGTCGGGCGTGCCCTGGGCGAGCACCCGGCCCTCGGCGAGCACCAGGATGCGATCGGCGAGATGGAAGATGACGCGCATGTCGTGCTCGACCAGCGCGATCGTCAGATTCTGCTGCCGGTGCAGGCGGCGGATCAGTTTGGTGATCTCGTAGGTCTCCTTGTCGCCCATGCCGGCGGTCGGTTCGTCGAGCAGCAGCAGGCGCGGCCGCAGCGCCAGCGACATCATGATTTCGGTGGCGCGCTGGTCGCCGTGCGTCAGTTCGCCGACGTCGCGATCGGCCATGGCGACCAGCCCGCCAAGCGCGAGCAGTTCGTCGACCTGGGCGTTGCTCCGCGCGCGCGCGGCCCTGGCGATCCACGGCCGCAGCCTGAAACCATCCGCGACTTCGACGGCGACGCGCAGGTTCTCGCGCACACTGAGCTCGGGAAAGATCTCGGTAATCTGGAAGGTCCGCGAAATTCCGCTGGCGACGCGCTGATGCGGCGCAGCCTGCGTGATGTCACGGTCGGCGAAGAAGATGCGGCCCGAGGTCGGCGGGAAAAATCCGCTGATCAGATTGAACAGCGTCGTCTTGCCGGCGCCGTTCGGCCCGATCACCGCCAGCAGTTCGCCGGCCTCGATGTTCACCGACACGGCATTGACGGCGACCAGGCTGCCGAATTGGCGCGACACGGCATCGACCCGCAACAGGCTCACGACTTGCTGCCCTTGCGCTGAAAGAAACCGAGCAGTCCGCGCGGGAAGAAGAGCACGACGAGGATGAAGAAGACGCCGATCAGCGACATCCAGTTGTCGGTCAGGCTCGACAGGTAATCCTGCAGCAGGACGAAAATGGCCGCGCCGACCAGCGGCCCCCAGAAGGTTCGCATGCCGCCGAGCACGACCATGATGACGAAGTCGCCCGACTGGTC
>CAIXAY010000219.1 GCA_903917505.1 uncultured beta proteobacterium
CCCTCAAGGCCGGCGGGATTCTGCCGCTGATCCTGAAGGGGGTATTGCGCAGCGTGGCGTGATCGCGAGCCGAGTGCTTCGATCGAGCCGCGGCTGGCTTTCGCGTATTGCTGCGGTACCGTCGTCGTGGTCGCGGCGATCCACACCATCGCCAAGCCGGGTCCCTGCTTGTCGCCTTGCGTTTGCCGCAGCTCGGCCGTGGGCCGCAGCGCGGAGTGAGCGAAAGCGAAATCCTCAGGCCACGCACACCTTCGCATCGCCTTGTCAAACCGGGCCGGCGACCGCGGCGCGCCTGGCGCGCCGACAGTTTCGCGGTCAACCTACGCAATCTTTTCCAAATGCCGGCGCGTCGTGCGTCGTAGGCTCAACTTGGCTTGCTGCAGGGGCCCCGGCGGACCCACGGCGGGCGAAATGCATACCAGCGCTGCTGTCAGCGCGAGCCGGTTGAAACGGAAAATCAGAGGAGAACACGATGAATCGGTTTGTCACGGTCGGGCTGGCGATGATTGCCGGGGCGGTGCTCGCAGGCGCGGCCATTCAGACTTTGCATGCCCAGGCGAAGCCGCCGGTCTATGTCGTCAACGAAATCGACGTGACAGACCAGCCCGGATTCCAGACTTATGCCGCCGCCCAAGCAAAGCTGATCCAGAGCCACGGCGGCCACTACATCATCAGAGGCGGCAAAGTCACCATTTTCGACGGGACGGCGCCCAAGCGGTTCACCATCTACGTCTTCGACAATGAGGACAAGATGATGGCGTGGCGCAATGATCCCGCGCAAGCCAACGTGCTGGGGACCCGCGACAAGGTCGGAAAATTCCGCTCCTTCGCCGTCGAGGGCATCGCGAACTAGTCGCGTTCGGACGCCAGCGAGGGATACATGAACAGACGCAGCATGCTGGTTATCGGCGCGGTGACGGCAGCGGGGGCCGGCCAACTGCCGGCTGGTGCGCCCGCGCAGCACAGGTCGCTCAAGGCCCAACTTGCCGGCACTTGGACCTTGAAGTCTTTAGGCCGCAATGCTGGCGTCAAACGGGATTGCGGGTGCGGAATCATCCGGGCCTGACGCGGCCGATTTCATCGACCACTTGCGTCGCGACGCCGAAGCACGCGCTGGTTCGCGATCTCGGCCGCCTGAAGGGCCCCATAGGCGCGCAAGCGTGCCGGATCGCGCTCGCCCCGTTCGGCCAGCTTGAGAATGAGCGCCGCGACCTCGCTCTTGGTCACGCTGCTTTGCTGCTCGGGCGAAATTGCCATCCAGGCAGCCTCGATCGCCGTCGTCCAGACGGCGGTCGCGTCCGAACCGAAGGACATGTCCGATGTATGGCTCAAGAGCGTTCTCCCTGTCTGTCGACGCTTTATATGTGCCGACGCGTCTTGGCGGACGCGTTTTAAAACATGTTAATGGGTTTTGCCCGTGCGAGCAACCACGCCACGGGACGGACGCCACGGGACGCGACGGCTGGCTCGCCCGCGCGACGAATGCGTCAGGCGTTCGTCCGTGTGCTGGTGATGCGATCGACCTCGGTCATCTCGGCGGCGTCGAGCGCCCAGCCGACTGCATCGATGTTCTGGCGCAACTGTTCGGGGGTGCTGGCGCCGGCGATGACGCTCGCCACCACCGGCTTCGACAACAGCCAGCCGAACGCCAGTTGCAACAAGGTGCGGCCGCGCCTGGCGCAGAAGGCGTTTAATTCCTCGACGACGTAAAGATTCTGGTTGTTCAGGAAGCGGTCAGAATAGCGAGGGTTGGACAGGCGGGTGCCGCCCGGCAGCGGCGCGCCGAGCCGGTATTTGCCGGTGAGCATGCCGCTGGCGAGCGGAAAATACGGGATCAGCGACATGGCGCAGGTCTCGGCCGCCGGGACGACGTCGCGCTCGATCTTGCGCGACAAGAGATTGTACTGGTCCTGACAGGTCACGAAGCGGCGCAGCGTGTGGACGCGGGCGATGCGATCCGCCTCCCGCATCTGGTCGCCCGACATGTTGGAGCAGCCGATCTGGCGCACCTTGCCCTGGCGGATCAGATCGTCGAGCGCCCGCAGCGTTTCCTCGATCGGCGTCGCCGGATCGGGGCGGTGCAGATAATAGATGTCGATCCAGTCGGTCCGCAGCCGTTTGAGGCTCGCCTCGAGCGCGCGCACGACATAGGCGCGCGAGCCGCCCCGCAACCGGCCCTCGGTGTCCATTGCCACGCCGAACTTGGTGATCAGCACGACGTCCTTGCGGCGATCCCCGAGCACCTCGCCGAGCAGCGTTTCCGAGCCGCCGCGTTCGCCATAGACGTCGGCGGTGTCGAAGAGCGTAATGCCGGCGTCGAGCGCGGCATGGACGAGCCGCCGTGTGGCCTCGAGATCGAGCCGAATGCCGAAATTGTTGCCGCCGAGGCCGATGGCCGTCACGGTCAGGTCGGTCTGGCCGAGCTTGCGTTGCTGCATGCGGGGCTCCGGGGCG
>CAIXAY010000220.1 GCA_903917505.1 uncultured beta proteobacterium
CGCCAGGCTGTTTTGCGAGGCGCCGGTCAATCTCAAGCTCAAGGAGCGCAGTCATGGCTGAACAACTCGTCAAACTGCAGATCGACGGCGCGGTCGCCACGGTCACCCTGGACCGCCCGGACAAGCTCAACGCGCTGACCCCGGAAATGCTCGAGACGCTTGCCGAAATCGCCACGCAGATCGACGCCGATAGCGAGATCCGTTGCGTCATCCTGACCGCCGCCGGCGACAAGGCCTTCTGCGTCGGCGCCGACATCAACGTCTGGTCGGCGCTCGCGCCGCTCGACATGTGGCGAGGCTGGGTCAGGCGCGGCCACCAGATCTTCGATCAATGGGCACAACTGCGCGTGCCGGTGATCGCCGCGATCAACGGCCATGCGCTCGGCGGCGGACTGGAGCTTGCCGCCGTCGCCGATATCCGCATCGCCGTGGCGGCGGCAAGCTTCGGCATGCCGGAAGCGGCTATCGCCACCTGTCCGGGCTGGTCGGGAACGCAGCGCGTCGCCGGACTGATCGGCGCCAGCCGGGTCAAGTACCTGGCGTTGACCGGGATGCGCATCGACGCCATGGAAGCCTGGCGCATCGGTCTTGTGCATGAGCGCGTCGAAGGCACTGACGTACTGACGCGCGCCCGCGAACTGGCGGCCCGCGTCTGCGCGTTGGCGCCGGTTTCGGCGCAGCTCACCAAGCAGATCATCGACGCTGGCCAGGGCATAGGCGCCGCCAGCGCCCTCGAAGCGATGGCCGGCGCGCTCGCTGCCACCACGGCCGATGCCGGCGAGGGCCTCGCCAGTTTTCGCGAAAAACGCAAGCCCGGCTACCGCGGCAAGTAAGCCGCGGCGCCCGGGCGGCGCAGGCCTCAGTAGGTGTAGAAGCCTCGGCCGGTCTTGCGGCCGAGCAGTCCGGCCCTGACATATTTCCGGAGCAGCGGACAGGCGCGGTATTTCGCGTCGCCGGTTTCCTTGAAAAGAATATCGAGAATCTGCAGCGTGACGTCCAGACCGATCAGGTCGCCCAGGGCCAGTGGCCCGATCGGATGATTGGCGCCGTGCTTCATCGCGGTGTCGATATGCTCGGCGCTGGCGATGCCTTCCTGCAGAATGAAAATGGCTTCATTGACCAGCGGCACCAGCATCCGGTTGACGATGAAGCCGGGCGCTTCGGCAACCTCGACCGGCTCCTTGCCGACGGCGATCGAGATGGCACAGGTCCTGTCGAAGATCGCTTGCGAGGTCTTCATGCCGCGGATGATTTCGATCAGCTTCATCACCGGCGCCGGGTTGAAGAAGTGCATGCCGATGACGTTTTCCGGCCGCTTGGTCGCCGAAGCAATTTCAGTGATCGACAGCGACGAGGTATTGGATGCGATGATCGTTTCCGGACTGCACAGTGCGTCGATCTGGGCAAAGACCTTCTTCTTGAGTTCCATGCTCTCGACGGTCGCTTCGATGACCAGTCCGCAATCAGCCGCCAATGCGAGATCGGTCGTTCCCGACAGCCTGCCGACGATCTCAGTCTTTTCGGCCGCGCTCAGCTTTTCCTTTTTCACCTGCCCCGCGAGCCGGCCGTCGATGCCGGCAATCGCCTTGCTGACGATACTCTCCTGCACATCGGCGATGACCACCTGAAAGCCATGCTGGGCAAATGTCTGTGCGATCCCGCTGCCCATCGTGCCCGAGCCGAGAACAAAAATCTTTTCCATGGTGTACCCCCCCGTTTTCGAAACGCGCAATTATGCCTGCCGAAGCGCAGCGAAACAATCAAGTTCTTTCGCTGCGTGAAGACGCATCAAGTATAGCCCGCCGGACGCGCGATCGGCGCGCGACCCCCCGGACTGGGGGGCTTATTCCATCAGCCGAGCGCCGCAGTCAGCGCCGGCAGCGCTTCGAACAGATCGGCGACGAGGCCGTAATCGGCGACCTGGAAAATCGGCGCCTCGGCATCCTTGTTGATGGCGACGATTACCTGGCTGTCCTTCATTCCAGCGAGGTGCTGGATGGCCCCCGAAATGCCGACGGCGATGTAGAGCTGCGGCGCGACGATCTTGCCGGTCTGCCCGACCTGCAAATCGTTCGCCACATAGCCGGCGTCAACCGCCGCGCGCGACGCGCCGAGCGCCGCGCCGAGCTTGTCGGCGAGCGGTTCGAGCAGGCGGTGATAGTTTTCGCCGCTGCCCAGGCCGCGGCCGCCCGAGACGACCACCTTGGCCGCGCCCAGTTCGGGACGCGCCGATTGCGTGAGTTCACGCGATATGACCTTGCTCTGGCCGAGATCGGCTGCCGCAGCGATATTCTCCACCGGCGCCGGACCGGCCGCGTCGCGGTCCGCGACAGGGGCGAAAGCCGTCATGCGTACGCTGAGGACCCGCTGCGAATCAGTCGATTGCACCGTCGCCAGAACGTTGCCCGCATAAATCGGGCGGACGAAAGTCGTCGGCGATTCGACGCCGACGATCTCGGAAATCTGTGCGACGTCAAGCAGCGCGGCGATGCGCGGCATCAGGTTCTTGCCCGCCGTCGTCGCCGCCGCGAGGAAATGGCTGTAAGGCGCGGCGTGGGCGACGACGAGCGCGGCGACGTTTTCCGGCGACTGGTCGGCGTAGTGCGCCGCGTCGCTGACCAGCACCTTGGCGACGCCGGCTATCCGCGCCGCCGCCTCGGCAACCGCCGCGCAGGCACTGCCGGCGACCAGCAGATGAATCTCGCCGCCGATCTGCGTCGCCGCAGTCACCGCGTTGCGCGTTGCCGCTTTGAGCGTTCTGTTGTCATGCTCGACGATGATCAGGCAAGTCATGCGATCACCCCCGCGCTCTTGAGTTTGGCGATAAGTTCGGCGACATCGGCGACCTTGACGCCGCCGGCGCGCTTGGGCGGCTCGGCGACTTTCAATGTCTTCAAACGCGGCGTGATATCGACGCCGAGTTCTTCTGGCGTCACGCGGTCGAGCTGCTTCTTCTTGGCTTTCATGATGTTCGGCAGTGTCGCGTAGCGCGGCTCGTTGAGGCGCAGGTCGGTGGTCACCACGGCGGGCAGCACGATCTCGATCGTCTCCTGGCCGCCGTCGATTTCGCGCGTCACAAGCGCACGCTGCGCGCCGTCACTGACCACCAGTTTCGAGGCGAAAGTCGCTTGCGGCCAGTGCATCAATGCGGCGAGCATCTGGCCGGTTTGGCTGGCGTCATCGTCGATCGCCTGCTTGCCGCAGAGCACCAGTTGCGGCAGCTCTTTCGCGCAGATCGCCTGAAGCAGCTTGGCGACCGAGAGCGGCTGCAGTTCGACCGTGGTCTCGATCAGAATCGCCCGGTCGGCACCGAGCGCGAGCGCCGTGCGCAGCGTGTCCTGGCAAGCGGCGACGCCGGCCGAAACGGCGATCACTTCGCTGGCGACGCCGGCTTCCTTCAAGCGCACCGCTTCCTCGATGGCGATTTCATCGAAGGGATTCATCGACATCTTGGCGCTGGCGATATCGACATCGCTGCCATCAGATTTGACGCGCACCTTGACGTTGTAATCGACGACGCGCTTCACGGGTACGAGTATCTTCAAAACCTGTCTCCTGATTGCTGATTGAGCTTCCCATCGTCATTCCGGCGAAAGCCGGAATCCAGTCGGCCCGGATACTGGACACCGGCTTGCGCCGGTGTGGCGAGCGATTCCGCGACTGTCTATTCCAACAGCTTGCGCGCGATGATCACGCGCTGGATCTGGTTGGTGCCTTCATAAATCTGGGTGATCTTGGCATCGCGGTACAAGCGTTCGACCTCGTAGCCGCGGATAAATCCGCTGCCGCCGAAAATTTGCACCGCATTCGACGCCTGCGCGACGGCGGCGTCGCCGGCGAAACACTTGGCCATCGACGAGGCCATCGCCGCATCCATCCCCGCGTCCATCTTCATCGCCGCCGAGCGCACCAGCAGTCGTGCCGCTTCGGCGTCCTTGGCCATGTCGGCGAGCAGGAACTGGATCGCCTGGAATTCGGCGATCGGGTGGCCGAACTGCTGGCGCAGCTTGGCCTGCGCGATCGACGCTTCGAGCGCCGCCTGGATGATGCCGACGGCCAGCGCGGCGATGCCGATGCGGCCTTTCTCGAGCACGCTCATCATCATGTGGAAGCCGCGTCCTTCGACGCCGAGCAAGCCCTCGGCCGGCACCGCGACCTTGTCGAAGTTGAGTTCGCCGACCTGCGACGAACGTTGGCCGAGCTTGTGTTCCTTGGGCCCGCGCGTGACGCCCGCGGCGTGGCAATCGACGATGAAGATGCTCATGCCGCGCTTGCCGGCCTGCGGATCGGTGCGCGCCAGCACGAAAGCGACGTCGGCGACCGGTGCGTTGTGGATCCACAGCTTGCTGCCGGTCAGGCGCCAGCCGCTGCCGTCCTTCGTCGCCGTGGTCTTGATGCCGGAGACGTCCGAGCCGGCGCCGGCTTCGGTGATGCAGTAGGCGCCGCGCAATTCGGCGCGGATCAGCGGCCCCAGCCATTGCGCGCGCTGCGCCGGCGTGCCGTATTTGCAGAGCATGGTGCCGAACAGCTCGACCAGGCCGCATTGATCGGCGACCGAGGCATAGCCGCGCGACAGTTCTTCCATGACGATGCTGTAGGCCAGGCAATCGAGACCGGCGCCACCGTCGGCTTCGGGAACGGTGATGCCGAACAGCCCGTTCTGCGCCATCTCCTGATAAATCTCGCCGGCGAAAGCTTCTTCGCGATCGAGGCGCTCGGCTTCCGGTCGGATGACCTGGTCGGCGAAACGCCGGGCCATGTCGGCGACCTGCTGGTGTTCAGTGGATAGAAACATGATGACTCCTCGGATGAATGGCTAGGCGTGTACCATCAAGGTATTGATGCCGCGCTGAATCACCGCACCGTGCTGGTTCAACACCTGAAAGTCGAGGCGGGCGATGCCGCGCTCCGGGTTCTTCGTCGGGCGGGTATCGAGCACGGTGATGCGCGCGAAAATGCGGTCGCCGACATAGACCGGCCCCAGGAAAGTATAGGTCCACTCGAGCGTGGCGATCGCCGCGATGCGAACTTCGGCGCGGTTCTTCAGCCCGTCGACGAGCGCCAGGCCAAGCAGTCCGTGCGCGACGCGGCCGGAAAAGCCCTGCTCGCGGGCGTAGACATCGTCCATGTGCAGTTCGTAGAAGTCGCCGCTGATGCCGGCGAAGGCGACGATTTGCGATTCGGTCACGACGATGCCGGAAGTATCGAAGGTAAGTCCGGCGTGCAGATCGGCAAGGTACAGTTTTGAATTCGGTGTGTTCATCTGGAAGGCTCTCAGCTTGGGTCAATGGAATGTGAAGGCTGGCGCGCACGTGCGGCGCCAGGGCGGTGCGAAACTCACGACGGGGCTCGCCGGGCGCGTGCTTTCAAGCGCGGCCCGCTCGAACCGCGCACGACAAGTTCTGGCTGAAGCAGGATTCTTTCCGGCGGCCGCCCAGGCGTCGCGAGCCGTTCGCGCAGCAAGCGGCCGGCCGTGAGACCGATCCTCGCGGTGTGCACCGCGACGGTGGTCAATCCCGGTTGCCACAGTGCCGCTTCGGCGACACCGTCGGCACCGACCACCGAGCAGTCGCGGCCGGGCTCCAGTCCGAGCTTGCGCAGCCCGAGCATGACGCCGAAAGCAACGAGATCGTTGAAACAGACGATGGCCGTCGGCGGGTCGGGGCGCGTCATCAGCGCTTTCGCCGCAAGAAAGCCTTGCTCGCGCGTCGCGTCGCATTCGCTGACGAGCTCGGGCGCAAGTTCGATGCCCGCGGCGCGCAAGGCCTTGCGATAGCCGCGCAAGCGATCGCGCCCGGTCGAGGTGCGCGCATTGGCGCCGACAAAAGCGATGCGTTCGTGACCGAGCGAGAGCAGGTGTTCGGTGGCCAGCACCGATCCTGCCTGATTGTCGAGGCCGGCGTAATCGGTTGCCGCACCGGCGACATAGCGCGAGACAAGGACCAGCGGAATGCGCCAGGCGAGCACTTCGTCGATGATCTGCCGTGTCGTGCCGATGGCCGGCATCAGGATCAGGCCCTCGACGTTGTGTTCGCGCGCCGTGGCGAGAAATTTCGCCTGCTGCGCGAGGGATTCGCCGCAATGGCCGAGCACCAGCGCAAGGCGCAGTTCGCCGAGCGCTTCTTCGATGCCGACGGTGATTTCGGCAAAGTAGGGATTGGCGAGATTGCAGATCGAAACGCCGACGATGCCGGTGCGCCGGCTGCGCAGTTGCGCGCCGCTGCGATCATAGACGTAGCCGAGTTCGTCGATGACCTGCTGCACGTGCGCGCGCGTCTGCGCCGCGACCGAGGGCTTGCCGTTGAGCACCATCGACACCGTGCCGGTCGACACGCCCGCCGCGCGCGCGACATCCTTGAGCGAAATGCGTTTGCGGTTCACTTTGGCGTGTCAGAAGCGCTTGAGCATCAAGCCGCCATCGACCCGCACTTCCTGGGCGACGGTGTACGGCAGCAGGCCGGCGGCCATCGTGCGCACCACGCGCGCCACGTCCTCCGGCATGCCCCAGCGCGGCTCGACGGTTAGCCCTTCCGCAATCAGCCGGTCGTACTTCGCTTTGGCCGGCGAGGTCATCTCGGTCATGATCACGCCGGGCTGCACTTCGAAAACGGCGATGCCATGTTGCGCGAGGCGCAGCGCGAAGAGCTTGCAGGCCATCGACAGCGAGGTCTTCGCCATGCAGTACTCGCCGCGCTCGACGCTGACCGCGACCGCATTCGACGAACTGATGAAGACGATGCTGCGATAATTGCCGGCGGCGGCTGGCGTGCCGGCCATGTGCCTGGCGACGGCCTGGGTGAAGAAGAAAGTGCCGCGCGTATTGACGTTGAAACAGCGGTCATAGCTCTCGACGCTGACCTCGAGCAGATCGCCGCGCTTCAGCACCGATACGCCGGCATTGTTGACCAGGCAATCGATGGCGCCGAAGTCGGCGGTCACGCGGTCGATGACGGCAGCATGCGCCTCGATCTTGCCGAGGTCGAGTTCGTACGCCGCGAAACGCCGCCCCAGCGCGCCGACCTGCTCGCGCAGTTCGGCCATGCGTTCAGGATCGGTCAGCGCCACCGCGGCGATGTCGAAGCCCTCCTCGGCGAGCGCCACGGCGGTGGCGAAGCCGATGCCGCGCGAAGCGCCGGTGATCAGGCAGGTTTTCTTCATGTGCTTGTCCTCGATTGGCGCGCGCCTAGCTTCTCGCAACCCAGGCGAGCGTGTGCGTGGCAACGAGGCAGGTCTCGCCCTGCCCGTTACGCACCTCGATGCTGGCCCGGGTGCGGCCGGCCACATCGTCCACGCTCTCGATCGTGTAGCGCGCGGTCAGGGTGTCGCCGGCGAAGACCGGGCGCGTGAAGCGGATGCGGTCGTATCCCGCCGATACCGGCGTGCCGCCCGCACCACGCTCGACCGAGCGCTTCGACATCATCGCCGAGGTTGCCGAGGGCAGCCCCATCACCAGCGCGCCATGCGCGATGATGCGTCCGAAAGCCGTGCCGCGCGCGTATTCCGCGTCGGTGTGTACGGGATCGTTGTCGCCGCTGATTGCGGCAAAGGTGGCGATATCCTCGGCGGAAAGGGTCTTGGTGAATTCGACGGATTCGCCGACCGACAGACAGGTCGGACCGCCGCTCACCGCGACACCTCGCAGCGATCGGTCCGGGCCAGGGCAATTTGCTTCGCAGCGTGGATTTTCATGGTTTTTCCTGTTTGGGAAGCTGCATATTGAACCGGTTCAATTGTTATGTCAATACGCCGCTTCGCCGCCGCTGCGATGCCGGAAACTGCTCAATGCCTGGCCGCGAAATGCGTTACGCCGGCGTCGATATAGCGATGCAGCACACCCCGATTGACCAGATAATTGAGATGCGCGAGCGCCTCGCCCATGGCGAACATGATCTGATGGCCGTCGAGGCCGGGCGGGAAGAGATGCGGCAACAGCGCGCCGGCGGTGACCGGGCCGCTTGCGACGACGGCGAGCAGCGTGTCGAGACGTTCCAGGTGATGTTCCTTGAGTTCGGCGATGCGCCCGTGAACGCCGCGGAAAGGCCGCCGGTGCGCGGGCAGCGCCAGGGTGTCGGGGCGCAGCACGGCGGCGAAACCGTCGAGGCTGTGCAGGAAGAGCTTGAGCGAATCGGCGGCAGGTTCGCTCGGCCAGACGCTGACGTTGGTGGTGATCTCGGGCAGCAACTGGTCGCCGGCGATGAGCACGCCGATTTCGTCGCAGTACAGCGAGGCGTGTTCGGGCGAATGGCCCTGGCCGACGATGACCTGCCAGCGGCGGCCGCCGATCGAGATCTCGTCGCCGGCGAACAGCCGGTCGTAGGCCGGCGGCAGCTGCACGCCGCTGGCATAGGGGACCATGCCCGCGCGCAGCACCTGCTCCTGCTCGGCGGGGAGGCCGTTGGCGCGGTAGAAGAGGAAGCGCTGTTCGGCGTCAGCCTGGTTGTGCAGCGCGAATTGCGCGGTCAGCCATTCGCCCTGCGTCATCCACGGGCGCAGCTGCCAGCGTTCGCAGATCCACTCGGCATTGCCGACGTGGTCGGGATGGAAATGCGTGACGATCAGGCGGGTCACCGGCTTGCCGTTCAAGGTGTGTGCCCAGACTTCTTCCCACTGCGCGCGCACGTCGGCGCGCGCGTAGCCGCAATCGACGATGGTCCAGCCGTCGCCGTCTTCGAGCAGGTAGAGGTTGATCGCGCGCAGGCGGAAAGGCAGCGGCGTGCTCAGCCAATGGATGCCGGGCGCGACTTCGATGGTCGTGCCGGCGGCCGGATAGCCGGGAAAGGGGTAATCGATCATGTCCTTGGTTTCCATGTTGATCATTCGGCGCGCAGCGCTTCGACCGGGTCGAGTCGCGCCGCGCGCCGCGCGGGTAGCACGCCGGCCGCGAGGCCGATGGCGACGGCGACGATCTCGGCAAAGACGACGAAAGCCAGCGGCGTATGCACCGGCAGCGCCGGCAGCAGCAGGTGAATCAGTTGCGCCAGGGCGAAGCCGAGCGCCATCCCGACGAGCCCGCCGAGCGCCGAGAGCGCCACCGCTTCGCCGAGAAAGAGGCCGAGAATGGTGTTGCGCGGCGCACCGAGGGCGACCAGCAGGCCGATCTCGCTGGTCCGCTCGCTGACCGCGATGGTCATGATGGTGACGATGCCGACGCCGCCGACCAAGAGCGAAATGCTGCCGAGCGCGCCGACGGCGAGGGTCAGGATGTCGAGGATATTGGACAGCGTGCGCAGCATGTCTTCCTGCGTGGTGATCGTGAAATCCTCGCGGCCGTGGCGCGCTTTCAGCGTCGTGATGATTTCATCGCTGATGCGCGCGACCGGCACGCCTTCCTCGTAAGTGAGGTCGATCTTCATCATGCCGTCGCGATTGTAGAGTTCGAGCGCGCGCGCCGCCGGGATGTAGGCGGCGTCGTCGAGGTCGATGCCGAGGAACTGCCCTTTCGCTTCGAGCACGCCGATGACGCGGAACTGCAGGTTGCCGACGGCGAGCCGCGCGCCGAGCGCATTCTCGACGCCGAACAGCTCGGCCTTGAGCTTGGCGCCGAGGACGACGAAGGCGCG
>CAIXAY010000221.1 GCA_903917505.1 uncultured beta proteobacterium
CGGCGCGCATCAAGACGCTGCTCAGCCCCGAAGAATCGCTGCCGGCGCCGGGACAGGGCGCGCTCGGCATCGAGATCGTCGAGGCGCGCCGCGAGCTCGCCGCCTGGCTGGCGCCGCTCAACGATAGCGAAACCGAGCACTGCACGCGCTGCGAGCGCGCTTTTTCGCGCGCCCTCGGCGGCAGTTGCCAGCTGCCGCTCGGCGGCTACGCGCGGCTCGAAAACGGCGCGCTGCGGCTGCGCGGTTTTATCGCCACGGCCGACGGCCGGCAACGGGTCAGCGGCGAGTTGCGCGGCGCGCCCGAGGACGACGAGGCGATCGGTCTGGCGCTCGCGCAGCAATTGCGGGCGCGCGGCGCCGACGCCATTCTGGCAGCGGCCGCCGCGCAATGAGCCAAGCGCTGCAGGGCCGGCGCATCCTGGTGACGCGGCCGGCCGCCCAAGCCGCGGCGCTGGCGCAGATGATCGCCGCGCAGGGCGGCGAGCCGATCTGTTTCGCGCTGCTCGAAATCGCGCCGGCGGACGATCCGCAGCCTTTGCAGCAGGCCATCGCCCGGCTCGACGATTACGCCATGGCCGTCTTCATCAGCCCGAATGCGGTGCTGTCCAGCGTCGCGCAGATTCTCGCGCAGCGGCGCTGGCCGCCGGCGCTGCGCGCCGTCGCCGTCGGTCCGGGAACGGCAGCCCAGCTCGCCGTCTGCGGCATCGGCGAGGTCGTCGTTCCGGCCGCACGTTTCGATTCCGAGGCGCTGCTCGAAATGCCCGAATTGCAGCGCGCCGCCGTGCTCGGCAAGAAGATCCTGATCCTGCGCGGCAACGGCGGCCGCGAAGAACTCGCCGCGACCCTGCGCCAGCGCGGCGCGCAAGTCGATGCCGTCACTTGTTACCGGCGCCTGCCGCCCGCCGATGCCAAGGTCATCGCGTCGCTGCTGCGCAACAACGGTGTCGACGCGCTGACGATTTCGTCGAGCGAGGGTTTGCGCAACCTTCCGCCTTTGCTCGATACTGAGAGCCTGCGGCGCTTGCAGGGCAAACCGGTGTTCGTCGCGCACCAGCGCATCGCCGACACGGCCGTCAAGCTTGGCTGGCAGGAGGTCGTCGTGACCGGCCCGGCCGATGCCGGCGTCATCGAAGGGCTGTGCGCTTATAATTGGTTACACCATGAATGATATCGTCGATCAGCCGTCGGCCGCTGCCGCTGCATCCCCCGCGTCACCGCCGTCTGGCGCGGCTGCTTCGCCGGCAGCCCAATCGCGCGCTTCGTGGCGCAGCGCCTGGAAAAATCCCTGGCTGATCGTGGCGCTGCTGGCGCTCGCGCTGGCCAGCTGGCAGTGGATCGAGACGCGCACCCGCCTGGCGCGCACCCAGCAGGAACTGGCGCGCCGGCTGGCCGACAGCGACACGGTGGCGCGCGAAAGCCGCGCCCTGGCCAGGCAGGCGCAGGAACAGCTGGCGGCGCTGCAGGGCAAACTCGGCGAACTCGAGGGCCGCTTCGCCGAATCGAGGAGCCAGCAGGCGACGCTGGAAACCCTCTACCGCGATCTCGCGCGCAACCGCGACGAATGGTCGCTCGCCGAAGTCGAACAAAGCGTGACGCTGGCCGCGCAGCAACTGCAGCTGGCCGGCAACGTGCAAGG
This sequence comes from uncultured beta proteobacterium, assembly GCA_903917505.1. Next base: position 1,637 of record CAIXAY010000221.1, read on the forward strand.
CGCGATGCTCGCCTTGCAGGCCGCCGACGCGCGTCTGGCCGGCAACAGCCGGCCGCAGTTCATCGGCCTGCGCAAGGTTCTGTTGCGCGACCTGGAGCGCTTGCGCGCCCTGCCGCAGATCGACCTGGCGGGAATGAATCTGCGCCTGGAAAGCGTGATTTCCGCCGTCGATACGCTGCCCTTCGCCGTCGATGCGCGGCCGCGCGATGAAAGCAGGGCCAGGCTTGCGGCCGCCGCGCCGGCGGCGTCGACCGACGTCGGCGCGCTGGCCTTCTGGCAACAACTGGCTGCGCAGTTCTGGGCCGAGCTGCGCAGCCTGGTGCGCATTCAGCGCTTCGACCGGGAAGAGCCGGCACTGCTGGCGCCGGGTCAGGCCTTCTTCCTGCGCGAAAACCTCAAGCTGCGTCTGCTCAATGCGCGCCTGGCGCTGCTTGCGCATGACCAGTGGACTTTCCGCACCGAGCTCAAGCAGGCGCAGGTCTGGGTCGATCGCTACTTCGACGGGCGCGAAAAAGCAGTGCAGGGGGCGCAGGTATCGCTCAAGCAGCTCGCCGCGGCCGAGATCAACATCGAACTGCCCAACCTCAACGAGAGCCTCTCGGCGATCAAGAATTTCACGCCGGTCAAGGAGCGCCGGTGAAAGGCCTGCTCTGGCCGCTGACGCTTTTTGCGCTGGCCACCGGCCTCGCGCTCGCCGCGCACTTCAATGACGGTTACATCCTGCTGGTGCTGCCGCCGTACCGCGCCGAGATCTCGCTCAACCTGGCCATCGTGCTCGCGCTCGCCGCGTTCGCGGTCGTCTACGCCCTGTTGCGCGGCGTGGCGCTGACGCTGGCCTTGCCGAAACGGGTGCGTGCCTTTCGCGAGCGCCGTCAGCGCGAACGCGTCGCCGACGATTTTTACAACGTCACGCGGCTCATTTTCGAAGGCCGCTACAGCCAGGCCATGAAGAAGGCCGCGGAAGCGCATGCTGCGGGCCATTCGCCGGCGCAGGCCGCACTGCTCGCGGCGCGTGCCGCGCAGCGCCTGCGCGAACCCGACAAGCAGCAGGAATGGCTCGCCCGCGCGGTGCAGGATGACCCGCGCATGCGGCCGGCCGGCCTGATGCTCGAAGCGGAAATGCAGATCGAGATGCGCCGTTTCGACGTCGCCGTCGACGCGCTGAAGCGCCACCAGGAATTGTCGGGCCGGCATATCGCGGCGCTGCGCCTGGAATTGCGCGCGCAGCAGGGCTGCGGCCACTGGGACGAGGTCGTGCGCATCGCGCGCCTGCTGGAAAAGCGCCAGGCGCTGCTGCCCGAACTCGCGCACGAGATCAAGTTCAAGGCGCATCGCGAGAACCTGCGCGCGCGCCGTTTCAGCCTCGCCGCCCTGCAGGCCTACCAGCAGGCGATGCCGGCGAACGAAGCCGATCCGCGCCTTTCGCGCGCCTACGCCGCGGCGCTGCTCGAACTCGGCGCGCATGCCGAGGCGCAGCGCTTCATCGAGGCCGCGCTCGAGCGCGAATGGGATTCGCGCCTCGCCGGCCTGTACGGGTTGGCGCGCGGCGGCGACCTGGCGGCGCGCATCGCCAGCGCCGACCGCTGGCTGCCGCAGCACCGCGACGATCCGCAGCTCTTGCTCGCGCTCGGCCGCATGTGCCTCGAGCAACGGCTGTGGGGCAAGGCGCAGAGCTATCTCGAAGCGGCGCTGTCGCTTTCCGACCGGCGCGAAGTGCGGCTCGAACTTGCGCGCCTGTTCGAACTGACCGAACGCGGCGAAGAAGCGATGCCGCACTACCGCGCGGCGGCGGTGACAGAGGACAGAGGACAGAGGGCAGAGGACAGAATTTAGCGGCCGTCACACCGGCGAACGCCGCTGTCCAGTGTCCCGGCCCGGCTCAGAAACCGCGATCGCTGAACGGCATCACGAGCTTTTCGACGAGGTGGATGAGGTCGTCGCGCACGCGCGCCAGGTGCTCGCGCATCTGCTTTTCCGCTTTCTTCGCATCGCCGGCGATGACGCTGCGCGTGAACGCTTCGTGTTCGGCGAGCGAAGTCGTGGTGCGGCCTTGCAGCGCGACATAGCCCAGGCGCAGGCGGTGCCACTGGTCGTTCAGGTTCTTGACGATCTGTTCGGCGCGTTCGTTGTTGGCCATCAGGAACAGCGTGTTGTGCAGGTGGATGTCGGTCTGCAGCCAGAGGTCGGCGTCGTTGGCCTCGACGCTCGCTTGCATGTCGGCGAGCGCATTGCCGAGGTCCTTGCGCAGGCCCTTGTCGGCGCACGCCGCCGCCTTGCCGACCAGCATCCCTTCGATGGCGATCTTCAGTTCGAAAATGTCGCGAATGTCTTCGAGGTCGAGCATGTAGACGCGCCAGCCCTTGCGCGCCTCATTGACCAGCAGGCCCTCCTTTTCCAGTCGCTGAAACGCTTCGCGCACCGGCGTGCGGCTGATCTTCAGCTGTTCGGTGATATGCGCGTCGGTGATGTATTCGCCGGGCTTGAAACCGAGATTGATGATTTGCTCGCGCACGTAGTCGTACGCCTGCTGTTGGTAGGTGGCGAGTTCGTTGCCCATGATTGATCCTCCGGAAACTGTCTTGCGAGCCAATGGTAGCATGCCTTTAAGAAAAATATTCTGTTTTTAGTATTCTAAACTGTTGACTTTCAATATATTGAAACGGATAATTACAAATATTCAACAGACGTAGCATAAAATATTTAAGCTGCCCAGCGAGGACTCTATGCATCTACCGCCCGAAAAATTGCGCGAGCTCGACGAAATGGCCTACCAGATCCGCCGGCTCAGCCTGGAAATGATCACCTACGGAAAGTGGGACCACCTCGGCGGCGCTTTCTCGATGGCCGAGTTTCTTTCCGTCCTCTACTTTCAGGCGATGTCGGTGAAACCCGATCAGCCGCAATGGGACGGCCGGGACCGTCTGGTGCTGTCGAAGGCGCATGGTTCGCCGGCCCTGTACGCGGCACTCGCGCTGCGCGGCTTCTATCCGCTCGAACAGGTCTACAGTTATTGCGAGCTCGGCGGTTTCGAAGGGCATACCGACATGGCGCGCACGCCGGGACTCGAGTCCTCGGGCGGCCCGCTCGGCATGGGGCTGTCGGTCGCCGTCGGCATGGCCCTGGCGATGCGCTTCAAGGAGAACGCGCGCGGCCGCGTCTATTGCATCCTCGGCGACGGCGAGAGCAACGAGGGCAACGTCTGGGAGGCGGCGATGTCGGCCGCCCACTACCACCTCGACAACCTGATCGCCGTCGTCGATTACAACAAGGTCATGGCCAAGGGTTTCGTCTGGGACGAAATGGCCATCGAACCTTTCGCCGACAAGTGGCGCGCCTTCGGCTGGGACGTCATCGAGGTCGACGGGCACGACATCGAAGCCCTGGTCGACAGCTTCCATCGCGCGCGCTGGGTGATGCCGCGCGGCAAGCCGATCGTCGTCATCGCGCATACGGTCAAGGGCAAGGGCGTCGAGACGGCCGAATTCAACTCCAAGTGGCATACGCATGCCCCCGACGCGGCAACAGCGGATGCCATGCTCAAGGAACTGGCGCGCAACTGCCAGCGCCCCGAGCAGGGTTACAGCAAGCTCGGCGAAGAGGCCGTCAAGGAGGAATTTTATGGTGGAGAATAAGATGAGCACAGCGATCGAGATGCGTGATGCCTTTGGCGCGACGCTCGTCGAACTGGGTCGGCAGTATCCGCAGATGATCACGCTCGACGCCGATCTGCACACCTCGTCGAAAGCGACGATGTTCAAGAAAGCCTATCCGGACCGTTTCGTCCAGGTCGGCATCGCCGAGCAGAACCTGTTCGGCATTTCGGCGGGGCTGGCCTTGAGCGGCTTCATGCCTTTCCCATCGACCTTCGCCGTCTTCGCGACGCGGCGCGCGCTCGACCAGATCGCCATTTCGATCTGCTTCCCGAACCTCAACGTCAAGATCCCCGGTTCCTACGTCGGCCTGCCGACCAGCCGCGCCGGCGCTTCGCACAACTGCATCGAGGACATCGCGGTGATGCGCGCGCTGCCCAATATGCGCGTCGCCGATCCGGCCGACGGCGCCGACCTGTGCGCGATCATGCGCGCCGCGGCGGCGGTACAGGGGCCGGTTTACTTCCGCATCGCGCGCCTGGCGATGCCGCCGATTTTCGGCGCCGACCACAAGTTCGAATGGGGCAAGGGCGAACTCTTGCGCGAAGGCCGCGACGTCACGCTGTTCGGCACCGGCATCATGACCACCTTCTGTCTTAACGCCGCCGACCTGCTCGCCGCCGAGGGGATCTCGGCCGAGGTCGTGCACCTCGCCTCGATCAAGCCGATCGACCGCGAACTGATCGCCGCCAGCGCGGCGCGCACCGGTTGCGCGGTGACCGCCGAGAACGCGACGATCAACGGCGGCTTCGGCGCGGCGGTGCTCGAAGTGCTCGGCGAAGAATGCCCGGTGCCGCTGCAGCGCATCGGCGTGCGCGACCGCTGGGTCGATAGCGGCGGCATCAAGGAGCTGTTCACCCATCACGGCATGCAGCCCGAGGACATCGCAGCGGCGGCGAAGACGGCGATCCGCAGCAAGCGCGGAGGACGGCAATGAGCCTGCCGCACGCACCGATCGCCTGGTTCACCGACACCCTGCGCCTGACCGGCGTCGCCCACACCGATCCCGAAACGGCGGGCGACCCGGCTTTCATCGGCAAGCGCCTCGGCCTCCTCAACGGCTCGTCGTGGGTGACGCCGTGGGCCAATTACTTCGGCCGGTTGTTCGTTCCCGGCGCGCACCTGATCAACGTCGGCAACGAGGCGGTGCAGATCAATTTCATGGAAGCGCATCAGCGCGGCCTGCCGACGCCGCCGCAATCGAACATCGACGCTTTCGTGCGCTACGCGCGCGACCTCGCCGAACTCGGCCACGTCGATGTGATCCTGATCACCTGCTCGACGATGAACCGCTCGTTTCCGGCCGTCGTCGAGGCGATGCGGCCTTACGCGATTCCGGTCATCCAGATCGACCGGCCGATGATGGAGGCCGCGGTCAGGCACGGCGGCAAGACCCTCGTGATCGCCACGCACGGGCCGACGGTGGCGAGCACGCAGACCCTGCTGCGCGAAACCGCCGATGAATTGCAGACGACCATCGCTTTCGCCGGCGCGACCGTCGAAGCGGCCTGGCACCGGCTTGCCGCGGGCGATGTGCAGGGCCACAACGAGATCCTCGCGCAGGTGATCCGCGAGCACCGGCAGGCCGAGAAAATCGATTCGGTGGTGCTGGCGCAACTCTCGATGACCGTTTTCCTGCTGACTTACCCTGACCCACGGCGCGAATTCGGGATTCCGGTCTTTACCAGCGGGCAGTGCGGTTTCGAGCGCGTCGCCGAGGTCCTCAAAAATGGCTGAACTCGTTTTCAAGAATCTCGTCAAGCAATATGGGACGAACACCGTCGTTCAGGACTTCAACCTGACCATTCACGACAAGGAATTCATCGTCTTCGTCGGGCCGTCGGGCTGCGGCAAGACGACCACCCTGCGCATGGTCGCCGGGCTCGAAGAGATCAGCGCCGGCGAGATGTACATCAACGGTCGCCTGGTCAACGACGTCGAGTCGAAGGACCGCGACATCGCCATGGTGTTTCAGAGCTACGCGCTCTATCCGCACATGTCGGTGTTCGAGAACATGGCCTTCGGTCTCGAGCTGCGCAAGTTCCCGCAGCCCGAGATCGAACGCCGGGTGCGCGAGGCCGCGGCAATCCTCTGCATCGACCATCTGCTGCTGCGCAAGCCGAAGGAACTCTCGGGCGGGCAGCGCCAGCGCGTCGCGCTCGGTCGGGCGATCGTGCGCGAACCGCAGGTCTTCCTGATGGACGAGCCCTTGTCCAATCTCGACGCCAACCTGCGCGTGCAGATGCGCGCCGAAATCGCCAAGCTGCGCCACCGTCTTCAGGCGACCGTCATCTAGGTGACGCACGACCAGACCGAGGCGATGACCATGGGCGATCGCATCGTCGTCATGAAGGACGGCTTCATCCAGCAGGTCGACACGCCGATGAAGCTCTACAACGAGCCGGCGAATCTCTTCGTCGCCCGCTTCATCGGTTCGCCGTCGATGAATTTCCTCACCGTTCGCCTGAGCGGCGAGCCCGGCGCGCTGCGCCTGGCGGCGCCCGGCCTCGACCTGCCGGTCTCGCCGGCGCACGCGGCGCGGCTCGCCGCCTACGCGGGGCGCGACGTGATCGTCGGCATCCGCCCGGACGCGATCCACGACACGGGCGAATTTCTCGCCGCGCACCGCGACTGGACGCTCGATGTGCGCATCGACGTGGTCGAGCCGATGGGCTCGGAAAGCTTCATCTATTTCAGCGTGAATGCGGAGAACATCGTCGCGCGGGTGCCGCCGGCCACCTCGGCGCGGGTGATGAGCCCGCACCGGCTGGCCTTCGACATGGACGCCGCGCATTACTTCGATCCGGAGACGCAAAGGACTATCGACGGCGCGCCCTGAGGCGCGCCGGGCAAGGGGTGGTGGCGGGTGAGGGCAGGGGAGCGCGGCGAATTAGGCCGCGCAGCTTGATCAACGAAACATCGGAGGCATTTGCAAATGGACAAGAGAAAAGGATTGTTCGGACGGCTCGCGGCAAGCCTGGCGCTGGCGGCCATCATGTCGTTCTCGGCGGCGAGCGCCGCGGCCGCTGAGAAAATCACGATCTGGAGCCACTGGGCCGACGAGCAGAACAAGAAGGACTTCGTCATGGAGGCGGTCAAACGCTTCAAAGACAAGAATCCGGGCTTCGAGGTCGAGGTCGTCTGGTACCAGAAGCCGCAGCTGATCACGGCGCTGACCACTTCGTTCCAGGCCGGGTCGGGGCCCGACATCTTCTATCTCGAGCCGGCGATCACCGGCGCTTTCCCGCCGTTTGTCGACAACGGCTTCATGTATGACATCGGCAAGCAGATCGATCCCCTGATCGAAGCCTGGGCCTATCCGTTCGCCAAGAAAGGCAGCATGACTTATCTCTTGCCGCTCGAAGCCTACATGCCGGTCCTCTACTACAACAAGGACCTGTTCAAGAAAGCCGGGGTGACGCTTCCGGCCGACGGCGTCGTCGACACCGAAGCCTTCAAGGCGATCGTCGCCAAGACCAAGGCCGCCGGCGTGACGCCGTTCTCGGCCGGCACCATGGACCGCGACTGGGCCGGTAGCCTGCTCACCGAATCGATCCTGCTGCGCTTCATCGGCAAGGACAAATGGCAGGACATCCCGACCGGCAAGACCGCGTGGAGCGATCCGGACGTCGTCGCCGGCCTCAAGTACGTCGAGGACCTGGTCAAGGCCGGCGCCTATCCGCAAGGCGTCGCCTCGATCAAGCTCGGCGAGAGCCACGGCCTGTTCTTCGGCGGCAAGTACGCGATGTTCCCGATGCGCACCTTCTTCGGCGGCCGCGCTTTCGTTCCGGTCGACAAGGGCGGCATGGCCGCCGACTTCCCGCTCGGCATCATGGACTTCCCGGTGGTCAAGGGCGGCAAGGGCAACGACCTCTCCTACATGCAGGTCGGCGGCTCCTACGGCGTCAGCGCCAAGAGCAAGAACCCGGACAAGGCGGCTGAACTCCTGGCGGTGATGGCGACGCCGGACATGGCGGCGCTGTGGATGAGCCAGGTCAAGGGCCAGACCGGCATCAAGGGCGATGCCAAGGCGATGAACGATCCCTACTTCAAGATGCTCGGCGATGCGACGAAAACCTTGAAGCCCTTGCCCGGACCGATGGAGCTCGGCATGGATTCGACTTATCGCGACGTCTTCTACAAGACCTCGACGGCGCTCGTCGCCGGTTATTTGAGTGCCGACGCCATGGTCAAGCAAATGGACGAAGCACGGGCGAAACTGAAGA
>CAIXAY010000222.1 GCA_903917505.1 uncultured beta proteobacterium
ATCCCTGCGACCGGTCTATTGGCAGAGCGCCGGCGCGGCGGGGCTGGCGCTCGGCCTCGCCTATCTGGTGCTCGACGTTCGCCTGCTGTTCAACGGTGCTTCGATTGTCGCCGAGCACGGCGCCGGCATTGCCGAACTGGGCGTCGACACGTCGATCTTCATCGCCGTGGCGATCGCGCTCATGCGGGTTGCGCGGATGCGACAGTCGCGGTTGCTGGCGCAGCGTGGGTTGGCGATAGCAACGCTCGCGCTCGGCGTCGACGTCGTCGGCCTCGGATTCTACGCCAATCCGCTCCTCGTCTTTGAATATGTGGCCGGCGGCGCGATCTTGAACACGCTGCTGGTCGGTTATGGCCTGCCGGCGGCGCTCGCCTACGTCCTGGCGCGCGAGGTCAACCGCAATGACGACGCGCTGGCCCCAGACGTGCTGGCATCCTGGGCATTTCGTTTGACGACCAGCCTCGCCGCGATCGCGTCGCTGCTCGTCTTCGTCACGCTAGAGACGCGCCGGGTCTTCCAAGGCGAGGTCATGTTCTACCTGCGCCCGACCGGCGAAGCGGAATGGTACGCCTATTCGGCCGTCTGGCTCCTGCTCGGCGTGGCGCTGTTGGCCTACGGACTGCGGCGGCGCTCGAAGACGATGCGGTTGGCTTCGGCGGTGTTTGTTCTGGCGAGCGTCGCCAAGGTCTTCCTGTTCGATCTCGCCGGGCTCGAAGGCATCCTGCGGGCGGCTTCTTTCATCGGACTGGGGATCGCCCTGATCGGAATCGGGCTTGCCTACCAGAAGCTCGTCTTTGCGGGACGGGAGGCGGCAACAGGCTGAGCGGCTGTCGGCGAGTCAGAGACAGTGGCCGGTCTGGACCTTTTGGCCGCTGGCGGAGAGGGAGTCCGCCGGCCGCGGAATTCCGTAATCGTCCATCATCGTCGTTTACTGACCGGCAGCGTGTCAGTAACGCCTTGGTTTTGTGGACTTATAGTGTGGCGATGCGCCGCTTAATCGTTTTTTGACGCCGTTTTCCGTCCACCCTTGTATGCCCAAATCGCCGCCTTATGTTGGGGTAGATGTTGGGGTAGAAGGGTCGAATCGTATGCGCCCGATGAATAGATTGACGGCTCGCGCGGTTCAAACGTTGACCGCCGAAGGCAGGCACGGAGACGGCGGCGGGCTCTACCTTCAGATCAAGAACGGCGGGCGGTCTTGGCTCTTCATGTATCGCGACCGAACTACCGGGCGCTTGCGTGAGGCGGGGCTTGGCCCGGCTGTATCAGTGCCACTCCGCGAGGCCCGGCAACGGGCGGCCGCGCTGCGGCTCATGTTGGCCGATGGTGTGGACCCAATCGCGGACAAGCGCGCCCGGCGAGCCATTGCATCACGGACGAGAACCTTTGGCAGCTTTGCGGACGACTTCATTGGGTCCATCCTTAGCGAGTTCAAAAACCCAAAGCATCGGGCGCAATGGGAGTCGACTCTCGCGACCTACGCAGCACCACTTCGGGCAAAGCTGTTGAACGACATCACGACCGAAGACGTGCGCCAAGTTCTTCAGCCGCTGTGGAACACCAAACATGAAACCGCCCGCCGACTCAGGGGTCGAATCGAGCGCATTCTCTCTGCGGCCAAGTCGGCTGGATTGCGTGAGGGTGAGAACCCGGCGCGATGGCAGAACAACCTGGAACCCTTCTTCGGCAAAACGACGAAGGCTGTGAAGCATCACGCGGCGATTCCCTACAAGGACATGCCGGGCTTCATGATCGAACTTCGACAACGTGATAGCACGTCGGCGCGAGCGCTCGAATTCGCGATACTGACCGCGGCGCGCACCGGTGAAGTGACCGGCGCAACGTGGAACGAATTCGATCTAAAAGAAAAGCTTTGGACCGTTCCTGCTGTACGGATGAAGGCCGGCCGCGCTCATGCCGTGCCGTTAACCGCTCGCGCCGCTGAAATCCTCGAATCAATAAAGAGAGGCAAGCCCGGCGATTACGTTTTCCCCGGCGCGATGCGCGGCAACCCGCTTAGCGACATGGCATTGCTGGAGTGCTTGCGGGACCTGCGTGATGGAGTCACAACCCATGGGTTCAGAAGTTCCTTCCGAGACTGGTGCGGCGACGAAACGAGCACCCCACGCGAAGTCGCGGAAGCGGCCCTGGCGCACACCATCAGGGACAAGGCCGAAGCCGCATATCGGCGCGGCAACGCGTTAGACCGCCGCCGTGAACTTATGGATGCGTGGGAACAATTTCTATCCGGCGATCTTGGCGGCAAAGTTGTACCTTTCGCGCGTAAACGCCCGTAGATCCCAAGATGCTTCTTGAAGTTTCGCTACGATCCACTAGCTTGACCTTGTCGCATCCGAACGTTAGTTCGGCTCAAATAGCGCCAGTGCGAGGCCGCAATATCGCGGGCGCGGTCTGTCTTATTGTGACAGA
>CAIXAY010000223.1 GCA_903917505.1 uncultured beta proteobacterium
AAGAAAGATCGGCGTCTGGGGGTAACTATGGGGGTAGGTCTGAAGTTTATTTAGGCGACATCCTTACCACGCAAGCCATTGAGCGTGTTGTTCGATTCCCATCGCCCTCCAGATGACCCAAGGCCGGATTCATTCCGGCCTTGTCGCATCAGGCGTCCGGCCGCTCCTGGCTGACCCAGATCAGCTTGTCCGTAGCGAAGCCGAGCTGGCGGGCTTTGACAACCAGCTCGGCCTTCACTGCCTCCGGCAGGCGGCGTTCCCGCGCCAGGATCCACAGATAGTCGCGGTCGGGGCCGACGACCAGTGACCAGCGATAATCCGTATCCAGCGCAACAATGTGGTAGCCGCCGTAGAAGGGGCCGAAAAAGGACACCTTGAGCGAGCCGCGTGTCGTTGTGTCGGCGTCGATGAAATCGGCTTTGCCCTGAGCGGCTTTCCATAGCTCCCGGCCGGAATCGTAGCCACGGTTGAGCACCGAAACTCCTCCTTCTGCGCGCGGTGCATAAACCGCCGAAACATCGCTCAGGCCGCGTTCAAACGAGTGGTCGAGACGGGCGATTTCATACCATTTGCCAAGGTAACGCTCGAGCTGGAAGTCGCTCACGGCTTCGATCCCCTTGGGAATGCCGGTACAGGCCGCGAGCAGGAAGGCCAGCGAAGGAATAAGCAAGGATGTCAGTTTGCGCATGGGGTTTCCTGATGGGTTGTTACTGACAGACAAGCAATCAGGGGCATCGTTCGAAATCTGTCATTAATCGCCGTGAAAGGCGATCAACCGGGGTGCGTGATAAAATCCTCCCTCAATGAAAATCACGATCAACGGCGAAACACGCCAATTCTCCGCTGGCCTGTCGGTGGCTGCTCTGGTCGAGGCGCTGGGCTACACCGGCAAGCGTATCGCGGTCGAACGTAACGGCGAAATCGTTCCGCGCGGTCTTCACGCCGAGGTCGAGTTGGCGGCAGGAGACCGACTTGAAATTGTCGTCGCCGTTGGCGGCGGCTGATTGCGCTCACCCCCCCATTCAATCAAATCCTCTAAGGGAAACCCAGTGAACGAAGCTGCACACAGCCTGACGATTGCCGGCCAGACCTACCGTTCGCGCCTGCTCGTCGGAACCGGAAAATACAAGGATTTTGCCGAAACGCGCGCGGCCATCGACGCCTCGGGTGCGCAGATCGTCACGGTGGCCATCCGCCGCGTGAATATCGGCCAGAATGCCAACGAACCGAATCTGCTCGACGCCTTGCCGACCTCGGAATTCACCATCCTGCCCAATACCGCGGGCTGCTACACGGCCGAGGATGCCATCCGTACCCTGCGCCTCGGGCGCGAACTGCTCGACGGCCATGCGCTGTGCAAGCTGGAAGTACTGGGCGATCCGACCAACCTTTTCCCGAACATGCCGGAAACGCTGAAAGCCGCGGAAATACTAGTCAAGGACGGTTTCGAGGTGATGGTGTACTGCGCCGACGACCCGATCCAGGCGAAAATGCTCGAAGAGATCGGCTGCGTGGCGGTGATGCCGCTGGCCTCGCTGATCGGCTCCGGCATGGGCATCGTCAATCCGTGGAACCTGCGCCTGATCATCGACACTGCCAGGGTGCCGGTGCTCGTCGATGCCGGCGTCGGCACGGCGTCG
>CAIXAY010000224.1 GCA_903917505.1 uncultured beta proteobacterium
CAGCATTCCCGAACAGGCTTTCTACATGGTCGGCGGCATCGACGAAGTGTTCGAGAAAGCCAAGACGCTTTAAGCGCAACGAAAGAAACCATGGCACTCAGAGTTCATGTCGATCTGGTCAGCGCCGAAGAACTGATCTTCTCCGGCGAGACCGATTTCGCGGTGTTCCCGGGCGAAGCCGGCGAGCTCGGGATATTCCCTCGGCATACGCCGCTGCTGACCCGCATCAAGCCGGGAACCGTGCGCCTGAAGATCCCGGGTCGCGAGGAATACGAGCTGATCTATGTCTCGGGCGGAATCCTCGAAGTGCAGCCGACGCTGATCACCCTGCTCGCCGACACCGCGATCCGCGCCCACGATCTCGACGAGGCCAAGGCCATCGAAGCCAAGCGCCGCGCCGAGGAAGCGCTGAAGACGCGCAGCGCCGATGTCAGCTACGCCGCCGCCGAAGCCGAACTGGCGCAGGCCATCGCGCAGCTGCAGACGATCAAGAAGCACCGTCCGCAGCATTGATCGGGAAGGGCATGGGGTTTCGACACCGGCTCCCGGCGCCGTTGAGCGGCGCATGTCCATCGCCGCCATGCTGACCTGAGCTGCACGGGACGATAGCGCGGGCATCCGCTCGCAGCATCTTCGACGCCAGGTCCCTGCGCCACCCGGCGCGTATTCAAAATTGCGCGCGCCCGCAGGCGTGCGCCCCGAGTCCGAACTGATCGCGCGCGATGACCGGCAGCAGCGCCCACAGCGCGCTCGCGCAGACGCAAAAACACGGGTTGCGCAGGAGCAGCGCCAGCATCGGCGGCGAGTGTCTGGCGAAGCGCAAGCCAATCTGAGCGCCGGAAAGCAGCATTTCCGGCACGCCCAATTCAATCCATATCCGCCGTCGTGATCGAGATATTCTTCATTTTGCGCCACAGCGTCACCCGGCTGATTCCCAGACGCTTGCACAGTTCGTCGGCGCTGTGCTTGGCGAGCAGGTTGCGGATGATTTCCGATTCCATCTGTTTCAAGGAGCCGCATTCGGGAATCGTCATGAAGTTCGCCTCGCTGAGCGGGCGCTCCTGTTCGCCGAGCACCTCGGCAATCTGGCGCGCATCGACGTGCTCGCTTTCGCTGTAGGCGACGACTTCGGCCACGTTGCGCAGCTGCCGGATGTTGCCCGGCCAGGAATGGGAGCGCAGCAAGTCCTTCGCGTCGTCGGCGAGATGGGCGTGGCGCCCGGCCTGGCCGGCGAAGCGCTGCAGGTAGTGCTCGAAGATCTGCGGGATGTCCTCGGTGCGCGCGCGCAGCGGCGGAATGCGCAAGCTGACCACGTGGATTCGGTAGTAAAGATCCTGGCGAAAACTTCCCGAGAGCGTTTGGGCAAAGAGATCGCGGTTGGTCGCCGAGATGATGCGCACGTCGATCGGGATGATCCGATCGTCGCCGATGCGCATGATTTCGCGTTCCTGCAGGACGCGCAGAAAGCGATTCTGGATCTCCGGCGCGAGTTCGCCGATTTCGTCGAGGAACAGCGTGCCCTGATGCGCGAGTTCGAAAAGTCCCGGTTTGCCGCCTTTGCGCGCGCCGGTGAAGGCCCCGTCGACGTAACCGAAGAGTTCGCTCTCGAGCAGGCTGGGTGCGATCGCGGCGATATTGATCGAGACGAAAGGACCCTTGCTGCGCTTGCTGCTGTTGTGGATACTCTGCGCGAACACTTCCTTGCCGGTTCCCGTTTCGCCGTAGATCAGCAGGTTGGCGTCGTGTCCGGCGTAGGTCCGGGCGCGTGCGGTCACCTGCTGCATGAGCAGCGAGTCGCCGATCACATCCTTGAAGCGGTAGCGCGCATAGAGCCCCTTCTGATAGAACGACGAACGAATTTTGGATTCTGACGCCTGGATCTTGCTCACTTCGTGCAGCGTCAACACCTTGCCGCGCACCGCATTGTTGAATTCGAGCGGGATGCTGCGGGCAATCACGCTGTTGCCGTTGATCGTGGTGATCTGCTCTTTTTCACCGGCGTCGAAAACCGCGAGCGCGTGCCTGAAATCGGGCGGGCTCGCCGGGCTGATCGCGCAGATGCGGCGGGCGTGCCGGTTGTAGAAGCTCACTTCATGCTCGGGCGTGACCGCGATCACCGCTTCGTCGATGTTGTCGATGATCGCCGCGAGTTGCGCCGCCTGGAGCTTCTCCCGTTCTTTCGCCGCGAGGATGCGCATCGCCTCCTGCAGCGCGGTGCGAATCGAGACCGGTCCGCTCTCGATGAAGACCGCCTCGATGCCGAGCTCGCGCGCCGTCGCGAAAGCCACGCGGCAGCCGATGATCGCCTCGTAACCCTCGGCGGCGAGCTCTCTGATCGCCGACTTGATGCCTTCTTCATCGGCCTGCGGCCGGATGCTGACCAGCGCATCGAGAATCCGGAAGTCGCCGAGCGCACCACTGAAGAGATTCGCTTGGCTGACGATGCCGATGCGCTTGATGCCCTTGGCGGTAAGCTCGCCGAGATTGGCGAGCAATTCGTTGAGCGACATGGCGATTTCGACGACGCTGATGCCCGGAATCCGGCGCACGAGTTCGGCGAGCCCGCCGCGCGTGACGACCACCTCGACACCCGGGTAGTCGCGAACGCGATCGAGTGCGCCGGCGTCGTCCGAAATCTCGATCGAGATGTCGATGCCCAGTTCGCGGGCGATGGCGGGCGCCAGGTCGGCGATGCTCTGCATCGGGCTGAGTAAGAGAATGGGGAGCATGGCCAACTCGTTGGGAAAGGTGAGGGCCGAGATCATAGCAGAATGTTTCACAAATGCAATTTCAGTGCTTGCATTAGTGAAACAAATCCATCGTATCCAGGCGCTAAGTCGATGATTTTTCTATGGCACAGGCTTTGCTATAGGTGACCATCATTCAAAAACCCTTAGTTTCCCTGGAGAAGCCCGTGATCGCCCTGAATCGAATCCATCTTGCGCAAGGCAAGTTCAATGTTGAAGCCAATGCCGTGTCGAGCCGCAAACCCGTCGGCATCCTGCAAATCGGCGACGGCAATTTCCTGCGCGCCTTCGTCGACTGGATGGTCGATGTGGCCAACGGCGCCGGCCTGTTCAACGGCGAGGTCACGGTCGCGCAACCGCTGGCGCAGGGCATCGCCGACTTGATGAACGAACAGGACGGCCTCTATACGGTCCTGCTGCGCGGCGTGCAGAACGGCGTCGCGGTCGATTCGCGGCGCATCGTCACCTGCGTGAAGAAAGCGGTGAACCCCTACACGCAATGGGAAGCGATGCTGGCCACCGCACAGGACCCGTCCCTGCGCTTCGTCGTCTCCAATACCACCGAAGCCGGCATCGCCTACGCCGACGAAGCCCTTATCGACGGCCACTGCCCGGCCAATTTCCCGGCCAAGGTCACGGCGCTCCTGCACGCCCGCTTCGTTGCGCTCGGCGGCAGCGCCGCTCCCGGCCTCGTCTTCCTGCCCTGCGAACTGATCGAGGCCAACGGTTCCAAGCTGCTCAAGTACGTGCTGCAGACCGCCGAAGCCTGGCGCTTGTCCGCCGAGTTCGTCGCCTGGGTGAAGCGCCACAACATTTTTTGCAACACGCTCGTCGATCGCATCGTTCCGGGCTTTCCGGCCGCCGAAGCCGCGGCGCTGTACGCCGAACTCGGCTACGAGGACCGCCTGCTGGTCGCCGCCGAGCCCTTCCACCTGTGGGTGATCGAAGGCCCGGCCGCGCTCGCCGCCGAGTTGCCGCTGCAGCAGGCCGGACTCAACGTCGTGTGGACCGACGACCTGCAACCCTACCGCACGCGCAAGGTGCGCATCCTCAACGGCGCGCACACCGCGAGTTCGCTCGCCGCTTTCAGCGCCGGCCTCGATACGGTTCAGGCGATGACCGAAGACCCGGTCGTCTCGGCCTTCCTCAACAAGGTGATGTTCGAAGAGATCGTCCCCTTCGTGCCGCTGCCCGAAGCCGAGCGCCAGGACTATGCGCAAACCATCATGGAACGCTTCGCCAACCCGAACATTCGCCACGAACTGATTTCGATCGCGCTCAACTCGGTCTCCAAGTGGCAGGTGCGCGTGCTGCCGACCGTCAAGGACTACGTCGCCGCGCACGGCCAGGCGCCGGCCGGCCTGTCGTTCTCGCTCGCCGCGCTGCTCAATTTCTATCACGGCAGCCTCGCCGAGGGCGGTGAATTCGAGGGGCTGCGCCAGGACCAGGCGTACCCGATTCGCGACAGCGCCGAAGTCGTCGACAGCCTGCATACGGCATGGCAGGGCGCCACCGACGCGGGGGGCGTGGCGATCGGTCTGCTCGCCGATACGCGCCTGTGGGGCGAGGATCTGACGAGCATCCCCGGCCTCGCCGAACGGACGGCCGCCGCGCTGACGCGAATCAAGGCGGTCGGCGTCGGCGCGGCGATGGCCGAGTTGGCTTGAAGCGCGGAGCCGATGCCATGACCCACGCTTCAGTGATCCGTCTGCACGCCAATGACGACGTGCTGATCGCCACCCGGCAGCTCTTGCCCGGCACTCTGATCGAATCCGAGAATGTGACGGTGCGCGAGCCGATTCCCCCGGGCCACAAAATGGCCGCGCATGATTTCAAGAGCGGCGATCCCGTGCGCCGCTACAACCAGATCATCGGTTTCGCCAAGGCCGACATCGGCGCCGGCCAGCACATCCATGCGCACAACCTGGGCATGGGTGAATTCGAGCGCGACTATGGCATCGGCGAAGGCGTCCTGGAAACGGTGCCGGTCGAAACGCCGGCGACCTTCCTGGGTTACCGCCGTCCGAACGGCAAGGTCGGGACGCGCAACTACATCGCGGTGATTTCCTCGGTCAATTGCTCGGCGACCGTGACCCGCGCGATCGCCAGCCATTTCAGCAAGGAACGGCTCGCGAATTTTCCGAACATCGACGGCGTGATCGCCCTGCCGCACCCGCAAGGCTGCGGCATCAACGTTGCCGGCGAAGGCATGCAGATCCTGCGCCGCACGATGGTCGGCTACGCCCAGCATCCGAACTTCGCCGGCGTGCTGTTCGTCGGCCTCGGCTGCGAGCAGAACCAGATCGCGCCGCTGCTCGAGAGGGTCGGGGCGCACGAAGAAGGCATGCTGCAAAGCGTGATCATGCAGGCCGAAGGCGGCACCACGGCGGCGATCAAAAAGGGCATCGCGCTGGTCGAGGCCATGCTCGCGCGCGCCAACGCCTTCCGGCGCGAGGCGGTGTGCGTCAGCAATCTGATCGTCGGTCTCAATTGCGGCGGCTCCGACGGCTATTCGGGAATCACCGCCAACCCGGCGCTCGGCGGCGCTTCCGATCTGCTGGTCGCCAACGGCGCCACCACGGTGCTCTCGGAAACGCCGGAAATCTACGGCGCCGAACACCTCTTGACGCGGCGCGCGGCCAGCCCGGAAATCGCGCAAAAACTGATAGCCCGGATCGAGTGGTGGAAGGACTACACGACGCGCACCGGCAGCGAGATGGACAACAACCCTTCGGTCGGCAACAAGGCCGGCGGGCTGACGACCATCCTCGAAAAATCGCTGGGCGCGGTGGCCAAGGGCGGGACGAGCACGCTCAAGGGCGTCTACCTCTTCGCCGAACAGATCGACCGCAAAGGCTTCGTCTTCATGGATACGCCGGGCTACGATCCGGTATCGGCGACCGGCCAGGCGGCGGGCGGCGCGCAGATCATCTGCTTCACCACCGGCCGCGGTTCGGCTTTCGGCTGCGCCGGCGTGCCGACCATCAAGCTGGCGACCAACAATGCGCTCTACGAACGCATGCGCGACGACATGGACATCAATTGCGGCGACCTGATCACCGGGACGCCGATGCCGGCGATCAGTCAGCGCATCTTCGACGCCATCATCCGCTACGCCTCAGGCGAAAAGGTGCGCAGCGAAGAGCTCGGTTACGGCAACGACGAGTTTCTGCCTTGGCAAGTCGGCGCGGTGATGTGAAGCCTTGAATTCCTGATTCCTCAATCGATATATTTCAGCCCCGCCCTGGCCAGCGGTTCGCGCATCGCGTACATGTCGAGGCCGAGTTCGCCGGCGGCGAAGCGTTTGCGCTTGTCGGCTTCGTTCGCTTCGCGCGCTTCGGCCGCGTCGGCCACCTGCGCCGCGACCTGGCGC
>CAIXAY010000225.1 GCA_903917505.1 uncultured beta proteobacterium
CCGCCAACGACTCGGCCTCGGTCTGCTTGCGGCCGATGTTCTCACGGTGAATCATTAGGACCTCGCCGCGACGTTCCCGCCGCTGCCCTGCCTCAGTGTGTGACAATACCACGCCATCGCTGGTGTAAAGCCGCAGCAACGGGCGCGTCCCCGCCAGGTCAGCAGCGGCCACGTAGTAGTGCCCGCCGAAGATGCAGGGAACGCGGACCACTGGCGCCGCCATCACCCGCCCCCGACTGCGGCGCCGAAACCCAGCTTCCGATAGGCGCGCGGCTGATTATTCACCGCGTTCCATGCGTCTCGTGCCACGAAGTACCGCCGCAAGTCCTCATCGGCCTGCGTCTCGTGCCATCGGCGCAACGCCGCAAGCACATCGTCATGCGTTACCATTCCAGCAACTCCCATTCCCTCCCGCCGGCACCACGCCGCCGGGCACGCGCTCCGACTAGATAGGCCGCCGCTCGTTAACCACCCGATTAACAAGCCTGTCGTCCACAAACTTAACCGGGCGCCAGTCCCACCAGCGCCGGGCCTCGCCATGCAACGCTTCCGGCTCGCCACGAACCACCAGCGCGGCATTCAACGCCCGCCAGAAGCCCAGGAACATATCCGTTGGCATCATCGCCGTTATCCCTCTGTAACGCCGGCCCCATCGCCGGCGCTCATGCGCTCCCGCATGGAAAGCGGGCCGAAGCCCGCTCCCGATGCGCAAGCTAAGCCGCAGCCTGCCAGTCGTCGCCGTAGACCTTTAGGCCATGGTTAGCGATGCACGCCTCTGCCTCTGCCTTCCAGCGCGGGCGCAAAGCTTGCATGATCGGCGCCAGCACCTTCAACGCCTCCGCCTTCTGTGTCGTGCCCCAATGCAAACAATCCTCCGCATCGCCCGCCCGTGAAGCCGAAACTTGGCGCGCGATGTCCTGCGCTTCCGACACCGGAATGCGCCAGTAATCCGCGAAGATTTGCAGGCATTCATTCGCCGTCGGCTTGCGATATTCGGTATCTTGCCACGGCTTGTCCGCTGGCGGCGTGACCGGAAAATGCCGCTCGCTGTTGCCGGCATGATACCGCTGCCCGAGACCATCGGCGAACGCCCCCGCCAGATGATACAAGCCGTTGTCTAAGGCGTGCATCGGCGATCCGTCGATGTCGGACAGATGCAGCGCCACCAGATCAGCAAAGCGCGGAAACTTTTTCAGGATCAACTCGTGCAGGCATCCGCACATGTGCATCGTCTCGTATGCGAAGCCCTTGCGCCACACCGCGCCCGTGATCGTGAAATGCGGCGATCCGTTGCCGCGGATGTAATGCAAGCCGCCTTCCGCGGCCAAGATGCAGGTCACGCGCCGGCCTGACTCCTTTGGGTTTGTCAGTGTGCAGCTCGCCAGTCGTGGATTGTCTCTCATACCCTCATCCTTCGTTGTCGTCCGACCCAGCGCCGGGCGATCACTACGGCCGCGGTTCCTACGCGCGGCCGGGGCGATTGTCCGATCACTCAAACCACGCGCCCTTGTCGATGGCGCGCTGGGCTTGCTCGCGCGTCATAAACCAAAGCACAAGCACGCCATCGTGGCGCAAGATACGCCAAGAACTGCCGACCTTCACCGGCTTGCTACGCTTTGACATCACACCATCTCCGCCAGCTTATACCGATTATAAGCGTTATTCCGCAGTATATCCCGCCGCGTCTGCCGGCCAGTGCCGCCGCAGGAGTGGCATTGCCCGGATTTACTCGGCCGCCCGTTGACGATGGCGCCCCATGAATACAACCCGGACCCGCGACACTTAGGGCACCTGCCA
>CAIXAY010000226.1 GCA_903917505.1 uncultured beta proteobacterium
CCAGGGTCCCGCCGGTGCGCGCCGCGCGAGTTTCGACTTTCCCTTCGTCGACAAGCCGCGCGCTTTCCGCTGCATCGACGTCATGCGCCCGATCGCCGAACGCCACAAGGTGTCGGTGGCGCGCGTCGCGCTGGCCTGGCTGCTCAGCCGGCCGCAGGTCAGCACGGTCATCGTCGGCGCCAAGACGCCGGAGCAGCTGGCCGACAATCTCGCCGCGACCGGCATCGAGTTCGCCGCCGACGAACTGGCCGCGCTCGACGCGGTGAGCGCCCTGCCGCCCGAATATCCCGGCTGGATGCTAGCGCGCCAGGCGCAGAACCGCGCCAAGCCGCCGGTCAAGAGTTAGCGCAGCGCGGAACTAGCCGTCACACCGGCGCAAGGCTTTTCTGGCGCAGCACTTGCTGCGGACGCTTTCGCCGGGATGACGCTGCGGGACTCGATCGGCGTCGGGAGCCACGCTATTTGGCCACATTCAGAAACGGAATCGGCGCACCGGCATAGATCGCCGTCGGCAGCGCGCCATTCCATTTCTCGGCCTTGGTCCGCTCGACTTCGATGCGGCGCAGTTCGAGCACGTCCTTGTTCTGCGCCAGGGCGGCGTTCTGCACGCGCAAGGCCTCGGCCTGGGCCTTGGCCACCGCCAGATTGGCATAGGCTTCGCCGTCGGCCTGGGCCTTGCGCGCGTTGGCCTCGGCCTCGGCGATCGCCACTTTCTGTTTCTGCTCGGCCTCGACCGTCTTGAGCTTGTTCTCGGCGGCGAGGCGCAGTTGCTCCTGCGTCACCTTGTCGTTGATCGCATGCATGTAGGATTCGGAAAACGAGAAGTTGCGCATGTCGATGTTGATGACCTGGGCGCCGTAGAGCGACAGTTTTTCGCGCAGCGCCGCGTTGATGTCGGACGATACCTTGGCGCGCTGGGCGATCAGGTCGGGTGCGGTGTACTTGGCGGTCACCGCCTTGAAAATTTCCTGCGTCGCCGTTTGCACGTACGACGAGAGATTGCCGTCGTGCGAGTATTTCTCGAACACTTCAGAGACCCGGTCGGCGGCGATGCTGTAGCGCACCGTCAGGCTGACCTTGACCGGCTGGGTGTCGCTGGTGCTGCCCTCGGCGTTTTCGATGTCGGCCTTCTCGGCGCGAATGCTGAAGTTCGAAAGCTTCTGCCAGGGCGGCAGGACCGCCAGCCCCTCCCCTTCGATGCCGACGATCTTGCCGAACTGGGTGATCACCCCGCGGCTTCCGGTCGGAACCGAATAGAAGGGCCAGACAAGATACAGGGCGACCAGCACGGAAACACCAGCGGCAATGCGGCCGATGATCCGTGCCGGCGCCGTCGTCTCGGGAAACTGCATACCCTTGTCCTTTCATCGCATCGTCGGGGCCAGTCAGACAGCGGCGCGAAAAAATAGTTTATTGTCATATTTCCCATCAATACGATTTATGCTATAAGGATATTTTGGATCGAGCCCAGCAGTTTTCTTTCGCTTGCAGCCACGACGACAGAGGTGATGCCCGGCATGACAGAGAGCCAAGCAAGCCCAGCCAATCGGCGGACCGGCGATGCCGGCGCATAGCCTGGCACCGCCCGCCACGGCGGTGCCACAGCACAGCCGGCTGCTGCTTGGCGGCGTGGCGGCAGCGGCCCTGATCCTCGCCGTCACCGCGTGGCTGACCCTGGCGGAGCTGTATGCGCAGGCCGAAAATCGCGCCGTGCTGGGCACGCAGAACGTCGCCAGTTCGCTCGAACAAACATTCAACGGCCTGATCGACACGATCGATATCGCGCTCCGGGCATCGGCCAAGGATATCGGCCGGCAGCTGTCGAGCGGAAAGACCGATGCCCGGGCGATCACGGCGATGCTCGTCGAGCAGCGCGATCGCATTCCCTACGTCGCCCATTTCCGGGCAACCGATGCGGCGGGCAATATCATCTACGGCCCCGGCATCCCGACGCCGCCGGCCAACATCGCCGACCGCGAACATTTCGCCCACTTGCGCGGCGATCCGGAGCGCGCTCGGGTCGATGCCCGACCCTTCCTCGGGCGAACCGGCGGCAAGTGGGCGTGGACCTTCGCGCGGCGCATCGACACGGCGGACGGGGCGTTCGGCGGCATCGTTTTCGCTGCCGTTTCTACCGAGGCGATCGAGGCGATGTTTGGCGAAATCAAGATGCTGCCGGGCAGCGCCATTTCCTTGCGCGATGCGCAATACCGCTTCATCGCGCGTTACCCGCCGGCTGAAGCGGCCGATTTTCCGATTGGCGAAAAACGCCTCTCCGCCGCCTTGCTGGAAGCGTTGAAGCGCAACCCGGAGGCCGCCACCTACGGCGTCGATGCCGCCAGCATCGACGGCACGAAGCGCATTCATTCCTACCGGCGCAACGGCAAGTACGGCTTCCTGGTCGACGTCGGCGTCGATTACGCATCGGCCTTCGCCGAATGGCGCCAGCAGGCGAAGATCGTCGGCGGCCTGGTCGCGGCGTCAATTCTGGCCCTGCTGGTGTTCCTGCGACTGATCCGCCGGGCGTGGCGGCGCCAGGAGGAAGTGGCGGCGTCGCTGCTCGAGGCGCAGCGAATCGTCCATCTCGGTCACTATCACTACGACCTGAAGACGCTTGCCTGGACCAGCTCCGAAATTTTCGACGAGATCGTCGGCATCGACCGCAAATCTCAGCGCGACAGCCGGCGCTGGATCGAGTTGGCCTCCCCTGACGAGCGCGAGGCGCGGGAGTTGCCGTTGAGCACGGTCATCGAGCGCGGCATTCCATTCGATCGGGAATACCGGATCATCCGCCCCTGCGACGGCCAGGAGCGCTGGGTGCACAGCAAGGCGAAATTGCAGTTCGCCGCCGACGGCAGCCCGGCGGCGCTGATCGGGACGCTGCAGGACATCACCGAACGCAAGCAGGCCGAGGCCGACCTGCGCGTCGCGGCCGTGGCCTTCGAATCGCAGCAGGCGATGATGATCACCGACAGGAACGCCATCATCCTGCGCGTCAATCGGGCGTTCACCGAAATCACCGGCTACACGGCCGAGGAGGCGGTCGGCAGGAATCCGAGCCTGCTCAAGTCCGGCCGCCACGATGCCGCCTTTTTCCGCGCCTTGTGGGAGTCGATAGCGCGCACCGGCAACTGGCAGGGGGAAATCTGGGACAAGCGCAAGAACGGCGAGGAATACCCGCTGTGGCTGACCATCTCGACCGTGAGGAACGGCAGCGGCGAAGTGACCCACTACGTCGGCGCGCAATACGACATCACCGAGCGCAAGAACGCCGAAGAAAAGATCAACGAGCTGGCCTTCTACGACCCGTTGACCGCGCTGCCCAATCGCACGCTGCTGCTTGACCGCCTGCGCCAGATCATGACCGCGAGTTTGCGCAACAACCGCTATTGCGCCTTGCTGCTCATCGACCTCGACCATTTCAAGACGCTCAACGATACGCTCGGCCATGACATGGGCGACCTGCTGTTGCAACAGGTCGCGCAACGCCTGACGGCCTGTGTCCGCGCCGACGATACCGTGGCGCGGCTGGGCGGCGATGAATTCGTCGTGGTCCTGACCAACCTCGCCACCGAAAAGAGCGAGGCGGCCACGCACACGGAACTCGTCGGCGAGAAAATCCTCGCCGCGCTCAATCGCAACTATGCGCTCAGGGAAGTCACCCACCACAGCACGCCGAGCATTGGCGCGACGCTGTTCGTCGGCCAGCAGATCGAGATCGAATCCTTGCTCAAACAGGCCGATCTGGCCATGTACCGGTCCAAGGAGGAAGGGCGCAACGCCTTGCGCTTCTTCGATCCGGACATGGAACGGGTGGTCATGAAGCGCGCCGCCCTGGAAAAGGACTTGCGCGTGGCGATCGAGGAAAATCAGTTCGAGCTTCATTACCAGCCGCAGATCTCGGGCGGCGCCTTGACCGGCGTCGAAGCCCTGGTGCGCTGGCGCAATCCGCAGCGCGGCCTGGTGTCGCCCGCCGAGTTCATTCCCCTGGCGGAAGAAACCGGGCTGATCCTGGCGCTCGGACTATGGGTCATGGAAACCGCCTGCAGGCAACTCGCGGCGTGGGCTGCACTGCCGGAGAAAGCGGAGCTGACCATTGCCGTCAATGTCAACGCGCATCAATTGCGCCAACCCGACTTCGTCGACAGAGTGATCAGCGTCCTCGACAAGACCGGCGCCAATCCGCGGCGCTTGAAGCTCGAACTGACCGAAAGCATGCTGGTCTCGAATGTCGAGGAAGTCATCGAGAAGATGTTTGCGCTCAGATTCCTCGGCGTCGGCTTTTCGCTCGATGACTTCGGCACCGGCTATTCCTCCCTGTCGTATTTGAAGCGCCTGCCGCTCGATCAGCTGAAGATCGACCAATCCTTCGTCCGCGATGTGCTCGTCGATCCCAACGACGCGGCGATCGCCAAGACGGTCATCGCGCTGGCCCAGAGCCTCGGGCTGGCGGTCATTGCCGAAGGCGTCGAAACGGAAGCGCAGCGCGACTTTCTGGCCACCGCGGGCTGCCTCTCCTATCAGGGTTATTTTTTCAGCCGGCCGCTGCCCCTGAACGAGTTCGAAAAGTACGCGCAGCGGGGCTTTTCGGCGGCGCAAGACCCCGAGCTGGCCAGGCTCAGGTAGCCACCAAACCGTACCGGCCAAGGCTTTCCCAGGCGAAGACCGATGCCCGCGTTTGGGCTGGCAAGCGCCGAATTTCCTGCCTTCCGGCGCACGATTATTTGGCGGCAGGACCTGCCTGCCGCGCGCTTCGGATAGAATAGCGGCTCGTTCGACGCGCCAAACCCGACAAGACTGAAGGCGCGCCCTGTCCTGCCTCCGGCACCGCCACAATCGTCTGGACTTACATGTTTTGCGCAATCTGCCCGCTGTCTGGGATCACCCCGTCGCTGCATCGCCGAGATGAGTGAGATTCCCTCGGAAGATCCACAGGCGTTTCGAGGTGTCGCGATGGTCTTGGTCGCCGTCGTATTCTTCGCGCTTGTCGATTACCTGTCCAAGTATCTCGCCCGCTATTATCCCGTCGGCATGATCGTCTGGGCGCGCTACACCTTTCACCTGCTGCTGGTCATCGTCGTGCTCGGGCCGCGCCATGGCCTCGCCCTGATCCGCTCGGCGCAGCCGGGCGTGCAGATGCTGCGCGGCTTGTTGCTGGCAGTCGCCTCGCTGCTTTTCGTCAGCGCGCTGAAATTCCTGCCGCTCGCCGAATCGACGGCCATCGCTTATCTTGCGCCGCTGATCGTCGCCCTGCTGTCGGTCGTGTTTCTCAAGGAAAGGATAGAACTGGCGCGCTGGATGGCGATCCTGTGCGGCTTCATCGGCGTCCTGACGATCATCCGGCCGGGCAGCAGCGTGTTCAGCTGGGCCGTTTTCCTGCCGATGGCCAATGCCCTGGCTTTCGGCATCTACCAGATCCTGACGCGCCGGCTCGCCGGCATCGACAGTCCCTATACCTCGATCTTCTACGCGGGGCTGGTCGGCACGCTGCTGCTGACCGCGGCGCTGCCCTATTCGTGGGTGCCGCTGCAAAGCGGTCTGCATGTCGCTGCGCTGGTGACGCTCGGCATGCTCGGCGGCTGCGGCCACCTGCTGCTGATCCAGGCTTACCATTACGGCCCGGCCTCGCGCCTGGCGCCGTTCGGCTATTCGCAACTGATCTGGGTCATGCTCCTGGGCTATGTGGCCTTCGGCGATTTCCCGGACATCTGGTCGCTGATCGGAATCGCCATCCTGGTCGCCAGCGGCGTCTACATGGCGGCGCACCAGCGCAGCGTCGACCGCTTGCAGCGCGACGAACAGGCCAACCTGCCGCCGAGTGCGTGAACGCGACGGTTTGCGCAGCTGCGCAATTCGCCGGCGTTCCGCTCAAGCCTGGAGCGCCTGTTCCGTGGCGGACAATAGACTGGCCTGGCGCAGGAAGGCGTCGGCCACGACCTGCATCGCGGCGGTTGGCGTCCTGTTCCGGCGCCTGACCAAACCGTAGGAGTCCATGCTGATCGCCAGCGAAATGGGCAGGCGGGCGATGATGTTCATTTTCTCGTAGGCGTCGACCAGCGACAGGGACTGCAGGGAGATCATGTCGGATTCCTTGAGCAATGACAGCGCCAGGAAGGTTGACGAGGTCTCCACGGTGCTCGCCGGCGGGCGCAGCCGCGCCTTGCGGAAGAGTTCGTGGAAGATCGTCCGCAGCGGCGCCGGTTGCGGCTGGATCACCCAGGAGTAACGGCTCAGCACGGCCAGCGTCAGATCCTTGTTGTTCATTTCCGGATGCTCGCAACGGGCGACCGGAACGACGATTTCTTCGCCCAGTGCGGAGAAGTGCAGATTCTCCGCCGGATAGTCTTCAGGGATTCGGGCAATGACCAGATCGAGCTGGTCCTGTTCGAGCGAGCGCAGCAACACATCGCTCGTCTCGATGACGACCGAAATATTGAGCACCGGATGCATCGCCTTGAGCAGCGAAACCGTTTGCGGCACCAGCCCGGCGGTCAGCGCTGAAATCGCGCCGATACGCACATCGCCGATACTGCCCGATTTCAGTGCCGTCAATTCGCGGTGCACGCCGCCGAGATCGGCATAGACAAGTCGCGCGTAACGAATCAGGGTCTCGCCGAGGGTGTTCGGATAAATGCCCTTGGGCGTCCTCGAGAACAGGGACTCGCCGATCAGTTCCTCGATTTCATGCAGGCTCTTGGTCAGTGCCGGTTGCGTCTGCGACATGATCTGCGCCGCCTTGCGCAGCGACCCGCAATCTCCGAGGATCGTGAGCAGGCGAAGATGACGCATTCGCAGGCGGCTGCTGATGGCATTCAGCGCATTGACCATGGTGATTACCAGAAGTGATCGGGAGATAAGAAACTATGAATTGTACCGACACCGACGCATGCCGAGAATAGGTTTCGTTCTCCTGAACGCCCGTAAAACACGGGAAAGCCAAACAAAATCCAAGAAATTCATTCCAGGGGGTAGCTCAAATGATCAAACGCACATTCCATCTTGCCGCGGCATTGATGGTTAGCCTGTTCGTCGCGCCGTTGCACGCCGACCCGATCAAGATTTCCGTCTCGCACACCTCATCGCTCGAAAGCCCGTGGCAAAAAGGGGCCATCGTGATGGCCGACATGATCAACAAGGAATCAGCCGGCAAATACGACGTCAAGCTGTACGGCAACGGGGTATTGAACCAGAAGAACTGGCGCATCATGTTCGAACAGACGCAGACCGGTTCGAACACCATCGCCATCGAAAGCATCACGGCGCTCGCCTCGATCGTGCCGGAGCTCGGCGGCGTCAACCTGCCTTTCCTGTTCCAGGATTTCGAGCACCTGACCCGCTTCATGCAGGCCAACCCGCCGATTCTGCAGAAATGGCTGAAGAAGTATGAAGAAAAAAATCTTGTGGTGCTGGCCATCGCACCGCGGCCTTTCCGTCAGCT
Organism: uncultured beta proteobacterium; assembly: GCA_903917505.1. Next base: position 7,439 of record CAIXAY010000226.1, read on the forward strand.
GATCAACAGCACCAAGCTGGTCAAGACCCCCGAGGATATCGCCGGCATGAAGTTCCGCGTGCCGCAGAACCCGATGTTCGTGAAAGTTTTCGAATCGATGGGCGCCAAACCGGTGCCGATGTCCTCCGGCGAAATCTATACCGCGATTCAGCTTGGTACCGTGGTCGGCGAAGACAATTCCGTGCCGGTCGTCTATGACTTCAAGACCCACGAAGTGGCCAAGTTCATGACCATCTGGAATTACATGGGCGATGCTTCGCTGGTGGTCATCAACAAGACCGTGTGGGACAAGATGACCCCGCAAGACCAGGATCTCTTCAAGCGGGCCGGGCAGGAGTGGGTCAAGGTCAACATCAAGGAGGACACGTCCTATTCCGTCACGGCGCGGACCGCCATGGAAAAATCCGGCGTCAAGTTCTACGACATGGATGATGCCGGCAAGCAGTCCTTCGCCAAGTTGATGGGCCCGGTGTACGCCGATTTCGAAAAAGTGGTCGGCGCGGCCGACTGGAAAAACTACCAGGACGAAATCATCAAGACGAGGAAATAAGCTCGAATTGGCGGGACGCTGGTCGCTATAACAAGTCGTCACACCGGCGAAAGCCGGTGTCCAGACACCATGCCCACTGGCTGTGCATTCCCTGTGGTCAGATTCCGGCTTGCGCCGGTATGACGGCGTCCGGGTTCCCGCGTTCTTCCCTGTTTCGATCACGGTGATTGTTGCGTCATGCGGGCGTGTTTGCGCCTGGCAGAAAGGGTGTATTGAAGTGAAGAAAACATTGCATTTCCTGAGGAACATCGACGGGACCGTCGGCATTCTGCTGATGTTTGCCATTCTGGCCGTCGTCTTCCTGCAGATTCTCAGCCGGGTAATCCCCGGCAACTCGATTTCATGGACGCTGGAAGTCAGCGAGATGCTGCTCGGCGCCTTGATCTGGCTCAATATCAGCGTCGGCGTCGTCAGCGGCGCGCATGTCAGCTTCGACCTGATCGTCCGCCGCTTGCCGCACCGGATCCAGAAATTCATGGTCCTGCTCAACAACGCGATCTTCATCGGCTACCTGATCCTGCTCGCGGCATTTACGGTGCAGGTCCTCGATTACTATCTGGTCCTCGGCGCCCGCTCGACCATCCTGCAAATCAGCATGTTCTGGGTGCGCATGCCGATCCTGATCGGCTGTGTCGCGACCATCATCAGGCTGTGCATCAAGGAATACCGGATCTATACCGACCGGGAAACGACTTATTTCGCGACCTACGGTAGCGAAGGGGGGGTGTGATCATGCCGGTGATGAGTCTCACCCTACTGGTGCTTGCGGTCGGCCTGATGCTCATGGGCACCTCGATCGCCGTCTCGCTCGGCCTGTCGGCGATCATCGTCATGGTCGTCTTTCAGCCGGTGCCGAACATGATGATCATTCCGCAGATGTTCAGCGAGGCATCGACTTCCTTCGTGCTGCTCGCCGTGCCGCTGTTCATCCTGGCCGGGAACCTGATGGAACGCGGAACGATGGGGCGCAACCTGATCGACTTCACGACCTCGCTGGTCGGCTGGATGAAAGGCGGCCTCGGCGCCGCGACGATCACCGGCAGCATGATCTTCGGCGGCATCTCGGGCTCGTCGCTGGCCGATACCGCGACCTTCGGCACGATCATGGTGCCGCGCATGATGAACGACGGTTATCCGAAGGACTACGCCTCAGCGGTCACGCTGTGTTCCTCCTGTCTTGCCGTCATCATCCCGCCGAGCATCCTGATCGTTCTGGCCGCCGCATCGACGCAGCAGTCGGTCGGCAAGGCGCTGGCCGGCGGCATCCTGCCGGGCGTCCTGATCACCGCCTTCCTGTTCGTTCCGAACTACATCATCTCGAAGAAGCGCGGCTACGGCACCAAGATTCCGTTTTCGCTCAGGAATGTGTTCAGCAAATTCGCCACCTGCTGGACGGCGCTGATCGCACCGCTGATCATCCTCGGCAGCATCTTCTCCGGCGTCGTCACGCCGACCGAGGGTGCGCTGGTCGCGGTGTTCTACATCCTCTTCGTCGACATGCTGATCTTCAAGCGCCTGAACTGGGCCGACCTGATCGATGCCTGCAAGAACACCGCGGTGCTGACCTCGGCGATCCTGTTCATCGCCACCTCCAGCGCCATGGCCAACTGGATCATCGCCTACGAAGACGTGCCGAAATTCATGGCCCAGGCGCTGATGGGAATGCCCGGCGGCACCGCCGGGTTCCTGATCCTGATGAACATTTTCCTGCTGATCATCGGCATGACGCTCGACGCCGGACCGGCGACGATCATCTTCACGCCGCTGTTCCTGCCGGTGGCGCTCAGCCTGGGGATAGATCCGACGCATTTCCTGATCATCATGGTCTGCGGCTTCGCCCTCGGCTTGACGACACCGCCTTACGGGGTCTGCCTGTTCAGCATCTCGTCGATATGCAAGGTGCCGATGGACGCGCTGGTCAAGGCGTCGATGCCATTTTACGTCGTGATCTTCATTGCCATGCTGATGATCACCTTCATTCCGCAAATCACGCTATTCATTCCTAATTTACTCGGCCTTTAATACCCGCCGGGCGCCGCGCAGGCTGGTCG
>CAIXAY010000227.1 GCA_903917505.1 uncultured beta proteobacterium
CAGCGTCACGCTGCCGCTCACCTTGAGTTGCGGCCGGCTGTAGTAATAGCTGGCGTGCACCGCGTCCGCGGCCTTGGCGCTGAATCCCGAGAGGCCGTTGAGCAGCGGCGGGCCGTCGGGAACGAGCGTCAGCGCGTAGGCGAATCCATCGGATTCGCCGGCATGGACGTCAAGCCGATAGCCGTCGCCCGTCTGCTCGATATGCCAGTCGCCTATCCGGACATCGGTGCGGCCGCGCGCGAACCCGGCGCGTCCGAAGCCGACGCGCGCGGCGCGTTGGGCGACGTGCAGCGCGCCGTGCCGCGGATCGGTGATCGCCGCGTGCGCAAGAAGCAGTTGGCGCGGCGCGAAAGCGCTGGCGTTGGCTTCGCCGATGCCGGTGCGCACCCGGAAGAAGGTGCTCTGAAAGCCGATCCGCTGGCCGTCCGCGAGGTCCAGCCAACCGGTGGCGTACCACCACTCGTTGCGAAAATCCGGGTGGGCGCCGTGATCGAATGGAAAGACGAGTTTCAGTCCGCGCCGCACCGGCGCGAATTCGACCTCGGCTGCTGCGCTGGCCATGGGCAGCGCAGAAAGCGCAAGCAAGAAGGTACGGCGCCGCATCACCAGTCCTCGCGCACGGCCAGCACCGCGTCCTGGCGCATCGCCTGCCGTCCGGCGAGCACCGCGGCGAGAGCGGCGAGGGCGGTCATGCCGCAGGCGAACACCGCCAGCGATGCCATTGGAATATGAAGGCCCATGCTCCAGTGAAAGCTCTGGCGATTGACGACCTCGATCAGCACCAGGCTGATCGCCGCGCCGGCCAGCAGTCCGCCGAGCACGCCGACGCCGGCCGCCAGCGCGCCCTCCTGGGCGAGCATCCAGCCGATCTGGCGGCGGGTCAGGCCGAGGTGGCGCAGCATGCCGAATTCGCGCCGGCGCGCCGCCGCCAGCGCGGCGAAGCTGGCCGCGACACCGGCGAGCCCGATGATCACGGCAACCGCTTCGAGCAGGTAAGTGACGGCGAAGGTGCGATCGAAGATGCGCAGCGTGCGGGCGCGGATTTCTCCCGGATACGCCACTTGCAGCGCCCCGGCCGGAGCCGTTGCGGTCAGGGCGTCGGCGACGTGCTGCACGGCCGCTCCGGGGGCCAGCGTGATCGCAGCTTCGTTGGCCAGGCGGTCGCCGCTCAGCCGGCGATAGTCGTCGAGGTCGATCAGCAGTGCGCCGGTCTGGCGCGCGTAATCGCGCCAGACGCCGGCAACTTGCACGCGCCGCATCTGCCCGGCCAGGGGAATTTCGACCGCCTGGCCGGAACGCCAGCCGTAAAGGTCGCGCACGGCTTCGGAGACCCAGATCGCGGTCGCGCCGGGCGCCGTCCGGGCGCGGGCCGTCAGCGGCAACTCGTGCGCGTCGGCGGATACCGGCCGCGCGATCAGGGCGACCGGCGCCTGCCCGGCGGCCAGGCGCAGGCTGTCGTGGCGCGTGAAGCGCACGCTGCCGACGCCCGGCACGGCGGCGATCCGCGCTTGCAGCGCCGCATCGAGGTAAGCGCCGGTCTGCGGTGTCGCGGCGCGCAGATAGAGGTCGGCCGGCAGCAGGATCTGCTGCAGCCACTCGTCGACCGATTCGCGAAACGAGGCGACCATGATGGCCATCGCCGCGGCGAGCGCGACGCTGGTCAGCACGCCGGCC
>CAIXAY010000228.1 GCA_903917505.1 uncultured beta proteobacterium
GGATTGCCGACGAGGGCCAGCAAGGGCCCGCTCGGGTGGAAGTGGATGACCGCCTGGTTCATGCCGCGCCCCCTTTGCCGCCGGCCGGTCCGGCCGAGGTGACGCGGATGCAGGCCGCTTCGGCGCGGCGCAGGGCGAAGGTCGATTGGCCGATGCGCACCACCAGCGGATCGCCGCCGGGCAGCCCGCGCGCCATCAGCATCACGTGTTCGCCGGCGATGAAGCCGATTTCTTCCAGCCAGCGCGCCCATTCGGGTGCGCCATGCGGCGCCTCGACGTGCTGCACGGTCAGCGCGTCGCCAATTGACGCGAGATCAAGTGTTGCGGCTGGAATTGCGATCTCCGTCTTGCTCACGCGACGCTCCCGAACGGCGCATGGACGGCCAGGCATGACAGAATGGCGCGGAGCGACAGCTGCTTGAGCGCTCCAGCGAAAGTGCTGCACATCGGAAAAACCCTTACGCTCTAATTGGATTATGTTGCGAACGATTCGCATCTTACACGCGATTGGTTCGCAACTGAAAATTGTTTTTAGCGCAATGCTCAAACGAGCTGCGAATAGCTTGTCGGCCATAGTCAGCGACACGCGTTAAGGTGGTTGTGACCACACGCAAGCCGCGAAGCCCCGGGGGGCGGCGAACACTATATACTTCGATGTTTTGGCTGCCGGCCGCAGCCTCGCCGAAACCAACAATGACCAAGCGCAATCCTCCGTCCGCCATCTCCAGCTTCGTCCTGCCCGACCTCCCGCCAGGCTCGGCGATGCCGCTGCCGCCCGCATGGCTGGCGATTACGCATGCGCAACTCGAGAGCGATGAAACGCTCATCGCCTGGCTGCCGATAGACCTCGATGCGGAACTGCATTTTTCGTCCGGCCTGATCGTGCTCAGCAATCGGCGCCTGCTTGCCAAGCTGGATGGCGACGCATCCTGGCAAGCCTTCCCCCTGCGCGCCGGGCTGACGCTGACGCGCCGCGACCATTCTGGCGTCGGCAGTCTTGAACTCTTCGACGCCGGTGCGCGGCTTGCCTTGTGGCGCTACACGCTCGGCGTCGACGTCGCCGCCGGTCGGCTGATCGACCATTTCACGCAGCAACTGGCCTTCCACCTGACCGGTGAAGTGCCGCTGGCGCCGGCCCAGGCGCTCTGTCCGAACTGCGAAACGCCGCTGCTCGCCGGCCAGGAGGAATGCCCGGTGTGCAGCAAGGAAATCCACGCGCCGCCGTCGACCTGGACGCTGTTCCGGCTGTGGCGCTTCGCCTATCCCTACCGCTGGCGCTTGCTCGCCGGTTTCGTGCTCTCGCTCGGCTCGACGGCGGCGACGCTGGTGCCGCCGTATCTGACGATGCCGATGATGGACAAGGTGCTGATTCCCTATCAGAACGGCCAGCCGATCAACACCATGCTGGTCACGATGTATCTCTCCGGCCTGCTCGGCGCGGCGGTGCTGGCCTGGGTGCTCGGCTGGGCGCGCACCTACATCCTGGCGCTGGTCTCGGAGCGCATCGGCGCCGACCTGCGCACGACGACCTACGAGCACCTGCTGAAGCTCTCGCAGGAATTCTTCGGCGGCAAGCGCACCGGCGACCTGATGGCGCGCATCGGCTCGGAAACCGACCGCATCAACATCTTCATCTCGCTGCATTTTCTTGATTTCGTCACCGACGTGCTGATGCTCGGCATGACGACGGTCATCCTGTTCTCCATCAACCACTGGCTGGCGCTGGTCACGCTGCTGCCGCTGCCGTTCATCGCCTGGGGAATTCACGTCGTGCGCGAAAAACTGCGCACCGGCTTCGAGCGCGTCGACCGCATCTGGGCCGAAGTCACCAACGTCCTCGCCGACACCATCCCCGGCATCCGCGTCGTCAAGGCTTTCGCCCAGGAGCAGCGCGAGGCGGCGCGCTTCCGCGCGGCCAACGTGCGCAATCTCGAGGTCAATGACAAGGTCAACAAGATCTGGTCGCTGTTCACGCCGACCGTGACCCTGCTCACGGAGGTCGGCCTGATCATCGTCTGGGGTTTCGGCATCTGGCAGATTTCCAGGAACGACATTACGGTCGGCGTGCTGACCGCTTTTCTTGCCTACATCGGGCGCTTCTACATGCGCCTCGATTCGATGAGCCGCATCGTCTCGGTGACGCAGAAAGCGGCGGCCGGCGCCAAGCGCATCTTCGACGTGCTCGACCATGTCTCGAGCGTCCCCGAACCAATCAATCCCGTGCATCTGTCCAGCATCAGCGGGCGCATCGAACTGCGCGACGTCGGCTTCCGTTACGGCACGCGCAGCGTCACGCGTGACATCAGCCTGGCCATAGCGCCGGGTGAAATGATCGGCCTCGTCGGCCACAGCGGTTCGGGTAAGAGCACGCTGGTCAACCTGATCTGCCGCTTCTACGATGTGACCGAAGGCGCAATCCTGATCGACGGCGTCGACATCCGCTCGCTGCCGGTCGCC
>CAIXAY010000229.1 GCA_903917505.1 uncultured beta proteobacterium
CCGGCGCTCGCGTGGTGCGAGGGCTGCTGCTGATCGACTTCCTTGGCGTGGCAGTTGCTGCAGCGCTTCGGCGAAACGACGGTGCTGATGAACACCGGCTGGTCCTTGTACTTCTTGTGCGCGAAGGCGCCCGCTTCGCCCTGCTGCGCCTTGTGGCAATCGTAGCAATCGACGTTCTTGCGGCTGTGCTCGCTCTTCTTCCACTCGTTCACCAAACCCGGATTGTCGTCGCGGTGGCAGGAAACGCATTCCTTGCCGATGGCGGTGTCGAGCGTCGATTTCTTTGCCTTCGTCGCCTCGCCGGTGGCGGCGCAGGCCAGGCCCGCGGCGAGCAGGCAAACGACGGCAAAGCCGCGGGCAATTCGTGGTACCGATGATCGCATGGTGTTCTCCCTGATTTATTGTCTGCGCGCCTGATTTTGAACCGGCTTGGCCGCGCCAGTTTAACGCAGAAATTAATAGATGCGTGTAAAATCCGTCTTCGGCTGGAGCCGGGAAATCTTTTGCCGCCGGAACCACGCCCGGCGATCGCCGCGCTGGCTTGAACCTGACAGGAAATCGGATGCTCGAACTCGACCGGCCGCAGCGTCGCCGCCGCAACATCGCCTTGCTGGTCGTGCTCGGCGCCTACGCCGTTTCCTTCTTCCAGCGCTTCGCGCCGGCCGGAATCGCCCAGGATCTGGCCGCCGCTTTCGCGACCAGCGCGTCTGCGCTCGGCGGCCTGGCGGCCACCTATTTTTACGTCTACACGCTGATGCAGGTGCCGACCGGAATTTTTGTCGACACGCTCGGGCCGCGCCGCATCCTGCTGCTCGGCGGCCTCGTCGCCAGCCTCGGCAGTCTGCTCTTCGGGCTGGCCGGCACGATTGAGCTGGCGTGGGCCGGGCGCACGCTGGTCGGCCTCGGCGTCTCGGTCACCTTCATCGCCATGCTCAAGATCATCGCCGTGTGGTTCGACGAGAAGCGCTTCGCCAGCGTCGTCGGCCTGTGCATGCTGATCGGCAATCTCGGCTCGGTGCTGGCCGGCGCGCCGCTGTCGTGGCTGGCGCAGACGGCGGGCTGGCGCAGCGTCTTCGTCGGCGTCGCCGGCCTGTCCCTGCTGCTGGCCCTGTTGGCCTGGCTGTTCGTGCGCGACCGGCCGCCGGGCTCCGGCGGCGCGATCGCCAGGCCCGGCTTCGATCGCACGGTGATTCTCTCGGCGCTGTTCGCGGTCCTCGGCAACCGCGCCACCTGGCCGCCGATAGGGATCACTTTCGGCGTCAGCGGCAGCTTCTTCGCTTTCGCCGGGCTCTGGGCGACGCCTTATCTGATGCAGGCGCACCACATGGAACGCGCCGTTGCGGCGAACCATGTCAGCCTGTATTTCGTTTCCTTCGCGCTCGGTTGCGTTCTGCTCGGCGCGCTTTCCGATCGCCTCGGCCGGCGCCGGCCGGTGCTGATCGTCAGCACCAATCTCTATGCCTTGAGCTGGCTGCCCTGGCTGTCCGGCATCGCGCTGCCGCTCGAACTGAGCTATGCGCTGTTCGCCGCGATGGGCCTGCTCACCTCGAGCTTCATGCTCACCTGGGCCTGCGCCAAGGAAGTCAATCCGCCGCTGCTCTCGGGGATGTCGACGAGCGTCACCAACATGGGCGGTTTCCTCGCCGGGGCGATCCTGCAGCC
>CAIXAY010000230.1 GCA_903917505.1 uncultured beta proteobacterium
AATAGGCGTACATGATCATCGCGATGCTCGGCGGAATGATCGGCCCGATCGTTGCCGCCGAGGCGAGCAGCGCGACGGCGTAATCCTTTTCGTAGCCCTGTTTGATCATCGACGGAATCATCACCGAGCCGACCGCCGAAGCGTCGGCGACGCCCGACCCCTGGATGCCGGCGAAGATCATCGACGAGACGACGGTGACGTGCCCGAGGCCGCCTTTGAGCCGCCCGACCAGGGCGTCGGCGAAGCCGACAATGCGCTCGGTGATGTCCGACTCCATCATGATGTTGCCGGCCAGAATGAAGAAGGGAATGGCCATCAGGCTGAACGAATCAATGCCGCCGAAAGTTTTTACGGCGATCACCGAAAGCGGGATGTCGAGCACCAGGACGGCGGCGAAGGAAGTGATGGTGAAGGCGATGAAGATCGGAAAGCCGAGAAAGACCAGGGCCATGAGCAGAATGAAGATCCAGACGATGTGGATCATCACGCGCTCCCTTCGGCGACGGCGGCGGGCGGCCCGCCGTAAACAAGGTGCAGCGCATATTCGACGAACATCAGCAGGCAGCCGGCCGGAATCGCCGCGTAGAACCAGGCGATCGAGATATCCAGGGCTTGAATCAGCACGTCGCGCGTGCTCAGGGTCTTCATCAGGCCGACCCACATCAGTGCCAGCAGCGTCGCGCAAATGATCGTCAGGCTGATGCGCCGCACGAGCGGCAGCAGTGCCGGCGGGAAGGCCCAGCGCACGAAGAAATCCATGCCCATGTGGGTGTTCATTTTCGCCGCCAGGCCGGCGCCGAGAAAGACCAGCCAGATGTCGAGATAGCGCATGATCTCGTCGGACCAGCCGAGGCTCTTCATGCCCGGCGTGTAGCGCAGGAAGATTTCGACGGCGCCGGAGACGACGATGAAGGAAAAGATCGCGATGATGAAAAAACTGCGCATCTTTTCGATGCACGAATAGACGGTCCTGACGAATGTCGGGGGGTGCATGACGCTTCCTTGATTGTGTGCCGCGACGCTGCGACGGCGATTGTTATGTCGGCAATCTACCATACCTGCGCGCGGCGATGCGCGAACACGCAACCGCCGCCGGCGGAGCGTGCGCCGGCGCGACGGCCGACGAAGCTTCAGCTCCAGCTCAGGTCGGCTTTGCTCAGCGGCAGCTCGCGCACGCGCTTGCCGGTGGCCGCGAAGATCGCGTTGCACACGGCCGGCGCGAGCGGCGGGAAAGCCGGTTCGCCGAGGCCGGTGACCGGATTGCCAGTCTTGACGAAATGAATCTCGATGGCGGCCGGCGCGTCGTCGATGGCGATCATCGGGTAGTCGTCGAAATTGCCCTGGACGATGCGCCCGCGCTCGATGTCGAGCTCCTGGAACATCAGCACGCCGAGCGCATCGAGGACCGAACCCTCGACCTGATTCTCGGCGCCGCTGAGGTTCACGATCTGTGCGCCGATATCGACGGCGACGACGACGCGATCGACCTTGAGCTGCCCCTTCTTCGACACCGTCACTTCGGCGACCTGCGCGACGTAACCGCGGTGGCTGAAATGGAAGGCCAGTCCCATGCCGCGGCCTTTGGCAAAGGATGGCTTTCCCCAGTGCGACTTGTCGGCGGCGTCCTGGATAACCAGTTTCCTCCTGCTTACAGCGTAGGGC
>CAIXAY010000231.1 GCA_903917505.1 uncultured beta proteobacterium
CGTCTTCGACCTGGCCTGGACGCACAGCCAGGTCGTGCTGCGCCAGCTCAACGCCACCGAGGCCGAGGCGCAGCTGCATGCGCGCCTGGCCGGGTCGGTCATCTACGCCAACGCCACGCTGCGCGCGCCGGCCACGGTGCTGATCAATAACCGGCGCGGCCAGTCGGGACTGTGGGGCTACGCCATTTCCGGCGATCTGCCCATCGTCCTGCTGCAGATCGGCGATGCCGAGAATATCGAACTGGTGCGCCAGCTGGTGCAGGCCCACGCCTATTGGCGCCTGAAGGGACTGGCCGTCGATCTCGTGATCTGGAACGAAGATCACGCCGGTTACCGGCAGCGATTGCAGGAACAGATCATCGGCCTGATCGCGTCGGGTATCGAGGCCAGTGTCATCGACCGGCCCGGCGGCATTTTCGTGCGCTCGGCCGAGCAGATTTCGGCCGAAGACAGGATCCTGTTCGAATCGGTCGCGCGGGCGGTGATCAGCGACAGCCGCGGCACGCTCGAGGAACAGTTCGCCGTCCGCCGCCTCGCCGAGCTGCGCCCGCCACGTCTTGCGCCGAGCCGATCGCCGCGTTCCGAGCCGGTTTCATCGGCCGTCGCGCCGCCCGCGGATCTCAAGCTGTTCAACGGCCTTGGCGGATTCTCGCCGGCCGGCGACGAGTATGTCATTGTCCTCGAGCCCGGGCAGGTGACGCCGGCGCCCTGGGTGAACGTCCTGGCCAATCCGCAGTTCGGCAGCATCGTTTCGGAAAACGGCGTCGGCTACACCTGGAGCGAGAACGCGCACGAGTTCCGCCTGACGCCCTGGCACAACGACCCGGTCGGCGACGCGAGCGGCGAAGCGCTTTACTTGCGCGACGAGGAGACCTGCCAGTTCTGGTCGCCATCGCCCCTGCCGGCGCGCACGGCGACGCCTTACGTGGTCCGCCACGGTTTCGGCTACAGCGTTTTCGAAACCAAGTCGGCCGGCATCCATTCGGAACTGTGGGTCTATGTCGCCCTCGACGCCGCCGTCAAGTTCTCGGTGCTCAAGGTGCGCAACGAATCGGGCCGGCCGCGCCGGCTGACGGCGACCGGCTATGTCGAATGGGTGCTCGGCGATCTGCGCGCCAAGTCGGCAATGCACGTGTCCATCGAGATCGACGCGAAGAGCGGCGCGCTGCTGGCGCGCAACCCTTATAGCACGGAGTTCTCCGAGCGCGTGGCCTTTTTCGACGTCGACGACCGCTTGCGCAGCTGCAGCGGCGACCGCGTCGAATTTCTCGGACGCAACGGCACGCTGCGCGATCCGGCCGCGCTCAAGCGCGCGCGACTCTCGGGCAAGGTCGGCGCCGGGCTCGATCCCTGCGGCGCGTTGCAGGTCGGCTTCGACCTCGTCGATGGCGAGGAACGCGAGATCGTTTTCCGCCTCGGTGTCGGGCGCAACGCCGACGATGCCGGCAAGCTGGTGCAGCGCTTCCGCGGCGCGGTCGCCGCGCGCGCCGCGCTCGAAGCCGTGCGCCGGCATTGGAAACAGACGCTGGGCACGGTACAGGTCGAGACGCCCGATCCAGCGCTCGACGTGCTGGCCAACGGCTGGTTGCTTTACCAGACCCTGGCCTGCCGCGTCTGGGCGCGCAGCGGTTATTACCAGTCCGGCGGCGCGTTCGGTTTCCGTGACCAGTTGCAGGACATGATGGCGCTCGTTCATAGCGAGCCGGCCCTGGTGCGCGAACATCTCTTGCTCTCGGCGAGCCGGCAATTCCCGGAGGGCGACGTGCAGCACTGGTGGCATCCGCCCGCCTGCCGCGGCGTGCGCACCCATTGTTCCGACGACTACCTGTGGCTGCCGCTGGCCGTCTGCCGTTACGTGCGCAGCACCGGCGACAGCGGGGTGCTCGACGAGCCGGTGCATTTCCTCGAGGGCCGCCCGGTCAACCCGGAGGACGATTCCTATTACGATCTGCCCGGCATTTCGACGCAGCTCGCCAGCCTCTATGCGCATTGCCAGCTGGCCATCCGGCACGGCCTGCGCTTTGGCGCGCACGGCCTGCCGCTGATGGGCTCGGGCGACTGGAACGACGGCATGAACCTGGTCGGCATCGGCGGCAAGGGCGAGAGCGTCTGGCTGGGCTTCTTCCTTTGCGACGTGCTCCGGCAGTTTGCCGAACTGGCGGGTCTGGTCGGCGATACGGCCTTCGTCGAGCTTTGCCACGCCGAGGAAATCCGGCTCAGGCAGAACATCGAGGAACACGCCTGGGACGGCGCGTGGTACCGGCGCGCCTATTTTGACGATGGCACGCCACTTGGGGCCACGACCAATGCCGAATGCCGGATCGATTCGATTTCGCAGAGCTGGTCGGTGCTAAGTCGCGCCGGGATGGACGACGGCAAAGCCGCCGGTCAGGAACGCTCAGGTCTGGCCATGCAAGCCGTGAACGACCGTCTGGTGCGCCGCGACGATGGTCTGGTGCGCCTGCTCGATCCGCCTTTCGACAGCGCCGATCTCGATCCCGGCTATATCCGCGGTTATGTTCCGGGCGTGCGCGAAAACGGCGGGCAATACACGCATGCGGCGATCTGGGCGACGATGGCTTTCGCCGCCCTGGGCGAGCGCGAGCGCGCCTGGGAATTGCTGCGCATGATCAACCCGGTCAACCATGCGCTTTCAGCCGCAGCGCTGGCCATCTACAAAGTCGAGCCCTATGTGGTTGCGGCGGATGTCTACGCGCTCGCGCCGCACATCGGGCGCGGCGGCTGGAGCTGGTACACGGGTTCGGCCGGCTGGATGTACCGCCTGATGCTCGAATCGCTGCTCGGCCTGCGCCTGGCCGTCGACAAGCTGCACCTCTCGCCCTGCATCCCCGCCGACTGGCCCGGGTTCGCGATTCATTACCGCTATCGCGCGACCCTCTATCACATCGTCATCACGCAAGCGGTCGATGGCGCGACAGCGCCCAGCGAGGTAAAGAGCATCCTGCTTGACGGCATCGCACAGGAGGGGGCGGCGATCGCGCTGATCGACGACCAGCGCGAGCATCGCGTCGAACTGACCCTGGGCAGCAAGCCAGCCGGCGACGCCGATGCGCTTCCCTGAGACGCGTCGCTGCTAACGCGCGCCGAACAGCAGGTTAGGCAGCCACAGCGAAAGCTGCGGAATATAGGAGACGAGAAGCAGCACGATGATGTTGCCGACCAGGAAAGGAAAGATGTCCTTGATGACCGGCCACAGCGGTTCCTTGGCGATATTGGCGCAGACGAACAGGCAGACGCCGACCGGCGGGGTGGTCAGGCCGATCATCAGGTTGAGCACGCCGAAGGTCGCGAAATGGACGGGATCGATGCCGACCTTGACGGCCACCGCGAGCAGGGTCGGGAAGAGGATGATCAGCGCTGCGATCGTCTCCATGAACATGCCGACGATCAGGAGCAGGATATTGATCAGCAGAATGATCACGTATTTGTTGGTGGAGAAGGACAGCAGGCCCTTGGCGATCGTTTGCGGGATTTCCTCGGCGGCCATGACCCAGCCGAAGACGTTGGCGATGCCGACCAGCGCCAGCAGCGCAGCTGAAGTGATGGCGCTGTCGATCATGATCTTGGGCACGTCGCGCAGGGTGATTCCCTTGTAGATATACACGCCGACCACGAAGGCGTAGACGCAGGCGAGGATGGCCGTCTCGGTCGGCGTTACCGTGCCGCTCAGCATGCCGCCGACGATCAGCGCGGTCAGCATCAGCGCCCAGAAAGCGCCGAGGAAGGAGTCCCACAATTCGCGCCAGCCGCGCCAGGGCTGGCGCGGGTAGTTGTTTTTCACCGCCAGGACATAGCAGACGATCATCATGCCGAATCCGAGCAGAATCCCCGGTACCGCGCCGGCCATGAACATCCGTCCGACCGAAATGCCGGTCAGTGCGCCGACGATGATCATCGGCACGCTCGGCGGAATGATCGGCCCGACGGTGGACGCCGCGGCCGTGATGGCGGCGGCGAAGGTCACCGGATAACCTTCATTCTTCATTCCCGGAATCATCACGGCGCCGATCGATGCGGCCTCAGCAACGGCGGTTCCGGAAATCCCGGCGAACAGCATCGATCCGGCGATATTGGTCAGGCCCAGCCCGCCGCGGATCCAGCCGACGCCGGCGCTGGCGAAGCGGATGATGCGGTCGGTGATGCCGCCGCC
>CAIXAY010000232.1 GCA_903917505.1 uncultured beta proteobacterium
CGCTTTCATGGCCCCGCCGGCGCTGGCCTATGACCTGTTCAGTGACCCCTTCAATACCACGAGCGTGGTTTCGGCATTTCCCTCAAGGAACGCGCTGTCCAATGCCGACTGCCCGCCGGACGCCACCCTGCCCTCGCCGCTCAGCCTGCCCGACGCGCTCGAGCGGGCCTTGTGCCGCAACCCGCAAACGCGCCGCGCCTGGGCCGACGTCAAGGCGCAGGCGGCGGTCAAGGGCATCGGGCTGTCGGCCTACCTGCCGACGCTGAACGCCAGCGCGAGCTACAGCAAGATCGACAAGCGCACCACCTTTCCCGGCGCTCCGGAATTTACAAATGAACTCAAGACCAACAGCACCGATTATGGGCTCAACATGCGCTGGGTGCTTTATGACTTCGGCAAACGCGCCGCCGATCTCGAGAATGCCCAGCAACTCCTCGATGCGGCGCTGGCGACGCAGGACGACACCCTGCACACGGTGTTTCTCAACACCGCGCAGGCCTACTTCGAAGCGCAGGCGGCAGCTTCGCTGCTCACCGCGACGAGCGAGGCCGAGCGCGCCGCCGAGAGCAGTTTCAAGGCGGCGAGCGCCAAGTACGATGCCGGCGCCGGCGCGCTCGCCGACAAGTTGCAGGCGCAGACCTCGTATGCGCAAGCCACCTACAAGCGCGTGCAGGCCGAAGGCGACCTGCAAACCGCCGTCGGCGTGCTCGCCGTGGCCATCGGCGCGCGACCCAACAGCGCCATCGAACTCGCCGGAATGGCCGGTGCCGACTCCGGCAAGAGCGCCGTTCAGCTGACCCAGCAGAAGGTCGACGAACTGATCACCGAAGCCGTGCGCGTGCACCCGAAGATCCTCGCCGCCCAGGCGCAAGCCAGAGCGGCGTGGGCGCAAGCGGCTTCGACCCGGGACGAAGGCCGGCCGACCATTTCGCTGTTCGCCAACCGCGATCACAGCGACACCCCGATCGATACCTCGTCGGTCAAACAGATCGTCGATTCGCGCGCTTTCGGGGTGCAGATCAACTTCCCGCTGTTCGAAGGCCTCGGTCGCCATTACAAGATCCGCCAGGCCGAAGCGCAGGCCGAGAGCCGCGAAGCGCAACTCGAGGATTCCGAGCAGCAGGTGGCGCTCGAAGTCTGGAAGAGCGTGCAGGCCCTGCGCACCGAATCCGAAAACCTGCTCAACGTACAAACCCTGGTCGACGGCGCGCTGCAATCGTCCGACGTGGCGCGCGGACGCTATAAGGCCGGCGTCGGCAGCATCATCGAACTGCTCAAGGCGCAAAGCGACCTGGCGAGCGCCGAGCAGCAGCGCATTCTGGCGATCACGCGCTGGTACACGGCACGCGTCAAGCTTGGCGTGAGCCTCGGGCGGCTCGACGTCGATAAGATCGATTAGGCCATGGCGATACAATCAGATGCGTCACCGGCCGAGACAGCGTCGATCCGCGAAGTGCGCTGCGCGGCGATTGCGGCAGCACAGCCCGCGAGGTCAATGGGATTCGAAGCTCGGGGATTTAGGCACACCCGCCCGTCTTAAAGCACCGCGCCTAGATCCCCGGCATCAAACGCTGGCCTCCAATGCACCAAAGGCAGCGATGGAGAAGATTGCGACCGCCACCCTACTGAGGTGTGTCCATACAGGGGAGATCGTAGCCGGATGTCCAGCCGCTCGCGCCACAAACATAGTTCGCCACCGCAAACCCCGCGAGGCCTCCGAATCCCGCGCCCAACCTCGCTGCCGACTGCGAGTAAGGCGTTTCCGCCGTTGCTAGAGAAGCCAGGAACCCCACCGCAATAGCGCCGCCAAACGTAAAAACGATGTCACAAAGCGTTGCTCCCGATACAGCGCCTATCTCGTCGAACGTGAGCTCAGTCATCGAATTCATCATGCGTCCTCCCGAAAAGTCGTGGATAGAAGTTCAAGTTCACGATGGCATAATTGCTTTCGTCGCGCGGTCGGCAGTCATGACACCGGCTACTTCGATTCCAAGGGAATATCTTGGTTCAACATCTTCCTGAACGCGGGACACCCGCGGTTGCCAGGTTCGGGAATCCAGCCGCGCTCCTGTATGTGAGCGCGCGATGGATCCCCAATATCAGTTGCTGGCGCCACAATCGACCCCGCGCTAGGGTCGCACCAAAACGCAGCCGCCAGCCTATTTACTAACCCATGGGAAGATCATAACCCGAGGTCCAGCCGCTGCTTGCACCCGAGCCGGCGTCGCCCGATCCGCCTGCGCCCGCCCCCCCGGCGCCGCCCGTGTCACCGGCTCCGCCTTTACCATTCAGGCCTTTAAACCCTAAAGCCATGAATATCTGGTAGGCGACATAACCAAAAGCGGCCGCCGCGGCGAGAGTCATCAGTTCTTCGACAATATTTCCACCGGCAACCTGCTCGATTTCTTGAGCGTCAAGGACGTTCACTTGTCTCTCCTTTCGTCAAGCTGTTGCGGGCACTTGAAAGTTCCATGACGATATGAACTGTCCCGCGCTACATCCGGGCGCACCCAGCATGCCAAACAACACCGGGCTGGATAGCCGGAGGATTGCCGCACCGGAATTTCGCCAGTCCAATCGGAGACATCACCTC
Source organism: uncultured beta proteobacterium (assembly GCA_903917505.1). The sequence goes on from CAIXAY010000232.1 coordinate 2,594, forward strand.
CGAACGCCGCTCCAGTTGGTCGCTTCAAGCTCATGGGGTTCGTTAAAATCGGACACTAGTGAAAAAGGTCATAAATCCAAACACCGACACCGACTTGGACAACAGCATCACCGCCGAGCAACATGGCGCCGACGAGTGCGACAGGTGCTGCTGGCCAGGCGAAGGCGACCGCAAAGCCCGCGCCCATCAACGCAACGCCTCCTGCAACAAAATTGCCAGCCGTGGAAAAGCCACCACTGACCTGCTCAATTTCTTGCGCGTCAAGAACATTCATTTGTTTCTCCTTTCAGGAGTCAAGTTGTTGCGGGCACTTGAAAATCCGATGGCGATATCAACTGTCCCGCGCCATATCCGGGCACACCCGGCATTACACAAACAACCCGATGACTACCAGCACGGTGTCGCAAGACCGCAGTCCAAAATGCCAACCTGCGCACTTCGGCTAGCCTCTGCCGTTCCGCGGCCTGCGACCCACTTGCTCAAGTTCTTCTGCGGAACCGATGCGGCTACCGATTCTGCATCTCGGGAACCGGCGACGGCACGAAACCGCTGCCGTTATTGATCCGGCAGTAAGAAGTTTTCATGCCGCGTATTTGACGCGAGGATCCTGGAAGTAGGATTTCACGCGTTCTGGATTGGCTTCGATGAGGGCCATGTGGTTGGTTGCTGCGGTGTGCAACTTGGCCTTCGTTCTGA
>CAIXAY010000233.1 GCA_903917505.1 uncultured beta proteobacterium
ATTCTTGGCGGCGCGCAGGACCAGTCGCCCCAGGTCGTACAGCCAGACAAAGCGCGGTTGGCGCGGCGAGGCGCGGCGGTCCCGACGGATGTTGGCTACTCGCTCGAGAACCGATCGCTGCCCGGCGCTGGCATTCAACACCTCCGGCCAGCGCCGCCCCCACGCACGCCAGAGCAGGATGGCGGCGACGCTGTCGAGGCGCAGGATGCCCAGCAGGTCCCAGTCGGCCTGGTCCGCCGCCAGCGCCCGCAGGCGCGCGTCGAGCGCGGCGATCGGCGTCGGTAGGGTGGCCAGCGTCCACTCGCCGGCCAGCGTCGCCTGCAACCGCCCTTCGTGCCGGGTGGTGGCGATCTTCGCTTCGGTCATTCTGCCAGCACGGTCCGGCGCCTGACGCGCAGTCCCGAACCGACGCGCTGCCAGATCAGCGCTTCGTCGCCCAAGGCCGCCGCGCTGAGCGGATTGGCGAGCAGCCAGGGGATGGGAAGCTCGAACTCGAAGCCCTTGCCCACGGACTTTGCCAGGAAGGTCGGCAGAGGCTGATCGTCGCGCGAACGGTGCAGCAGCGCGCCGAGGCGCAATGCAAAAACGAGCCGCCAGATCGGATCGCCGATCGCCGCCGTCGGCAGTTTTTCGAGCTTGCCGCGTTGCCCGAGCACGAGAAAGGCGAGCCGCTCCTGATCCTTTTTCGAGAAACCCGGCATATCGGCGAAGCTCACGATGTAGGCCCCGTGCTTGTGGAAGGCGCCGTGCGCGATCGATATCCCGATTTCATGCAGCGCGGCGGCCCAGCGCAGAAAGCGCAGGTCGTTCTCGTGTTCGGGCGCGCCGATGTCGATCAGCTGGCCGAGCACCTCGAGCGCCGTGCGCTCGACGCGTGCCGCCTGCCCGCTGTCGACGTGATAGCGGCGCATGAACTCGCGCACCGTCGCATCGCGCATGTCCTGGTGATGGAAGCGCCCGAGCAGGTCGTAGAGCACGCCGAGGCGCAGCGCGCCGCGCGAATAGGTCAGGTGCTCGATGTCGAGCGCGGCCATTGCCGCGGACATGATGGCAATGCCGCCGGGCAGGACCGGAATGCGGTCGACGCGCAGGCCGGCCAGCTTGAGTTCGGCCGCCGAACCGGCGCGAATCAGCAGCGCGCGCAATTTCCCGAGCCCGCTGCGGGTAATTCCGGGCAAGCCGTCGGGATTGAGCCCGTTGGCTTCGAGCAGATCGGCGATGGCGCGCGCCGTGCCCGACGAAGCCACCGCCTCGGTCCAGCCGACGGCCCGGTAGGCACGGGCGATCGCTTCGACTTCGCGCGCCGCCAGCACTTCGGCATCGCCAAAGCGCTTCTTGTCGACCTTGCCCTCCGGGAAGAAGCGCTCGGTATAACTGACGCAGCCCATGAACAGCGATTCCATGAGCAGCGGCGCCAGGGCCTTGCCGATGATGAATTCGGTCGAGCCGCCGCCGATGTCGATGACCAGGCGCTTGTGCCTGACCGCCGGCAGCGCGTGCGCCGCGCCCTGATAGATCAGGCGCGCCTCCTCGCGGCCGGCGATGACTTCGATCGGAAAGCCGAGCGCCGCCTCGGCCTGCGGAATGAACAGCCGGGCGTTCTTGGCCACGCGCAGCGTGTTGGTCGCGACGACGCGCACGGCCTCCGGCTGAAAGCCTCGCAGGCGCTCGCCGAAACGCGACAGCGCCTCGAGCGCGCGTTGCTGCGCCGGCTCGTCGAGGAGTTTTTCGCGCGTCAGTCCGGCCGCCAGGCGAACCGATTCCTTGAGCGTATCGAGCGGATAGATCTGATCGTCGACCACGCGCCCGATCTGCAAACGGAAACTGTTGGAGCCCAAATCAACGGCGGCGATCTGTTCGTAAACCATGCCCTGCTTTCTCGATCATCGGTGGAATTTCAGCGAAAACATTCTAACACCGCCGGTTGCGGCACCATGTGCCGAAGGCCGGGATTAATCACAGTGACGAAAAGCGCTGCAGACGGCCGGCCTGCGCGGGGCTTGATGGGCACTGCGTCGCCGCAGCCCGCTGTCCTATGCCGACCGGCGCACAGCGGCCGTGGTGTAATAATCGTGCAACATATCCGCGCGCTTGCAAGGCTCCGCTATTCCTGCTCAAATGAAGCCATGACTGCCCGTATCGATATCGCAACCACCGGGGCTGCGTACTTCCCCGCCGAAAATTTTCTCAACCGTGAACTGGGGATTCTTGCCTTCAATCGCCGGGTTCTGGCGCAGGTGAGAAACCCGCGCACGCCGCTGCTCGAACGCCTG
>CAIXAY010000234.1 GCA_903917505.1 uncultured beta proteobacterium
CTCGATTGGAAGGCTGATTTGGCCGAAATAGGAGCCAAGCACACTCGGCCCCATGTTCTGGGGGCAGCAACAGCGGAGCATCTGAAACGAGTCGTGTGCCGTTTCCGCGCGAGGGTCGAAGCCGCCGTTCGCATGAACTTCATGGCGTACTGCCCGTGATCAATCCGTGATGAATATTTCCGGACATGGCCGCAAGGGAAAATCAATGGCCACAGCGATTGAGCGGCGTCCGAAGAAGATTGCGCTTCGCGTGTCAGAAATTTGATGCGTAACCGGCCGTTCGGGTTAAATGATCTTCAGGAAAGTCGATGACCGGAGTTGGCCAAACTCCGCCCTTGCTCAATACATGACGGCGCAGCGATGCGATATGAATAATCAATCATGAAATACGGATACCCTTTTTAACAACCAGGAGCGAAGCACCAAGACACAAAGGGCACAGAGTTTCACCAGGCAGGACAAGGTGAATCTCCCGGCTTCGCTTGCTGATCGTGGTGGCTCGCTGTTCCGTTGTGCCAGGGCCTCAACCCACCCACGTTCGCGCGTTGCGGAACATGCGCAGCCACGGCGAGTCCTCGCCGAGCGTATCGGGATGCCAGGACATCTGCAGCGTGCGGAAGACGCGTTCGGGGTGCGGCATCATGATCGTGAAGCGGCCGTCGGCGGTGGTCACGCCGGTGATGCCTTGCGGCGAGCCGTTCGGATTGCCCGGATAGGCCTCGGTCGGCCGGCCGGCGTGGTCGACATAGCGCATGGCGATGAGCGCCTGCGCCTGCTGCGCGGCCGAATCGAAGGACGCCAGCCCTTCGCCGTGCGACACCACCACCGGAATGCGGCTGCCGGCCATGCCGGCGAAGAACAGCGACGGCGACGGCGGCAAGTCGACCAGGGTGAACCGGGCTTCAAATTGCTCGACCTGGTTGCGCTCGAAGCGCGGCCAGTGCTGCGCGCCGGGAATCAAGCTCTTCAAGGCGCTCATCATCTGGCAGCCGTTGCACACGCCGAGCGCGAAAGTATCGGCGCGGGCAAAGAAAGCTGAAAACTCGTCGCGCGCCCGCGCGTTGAACAGGATGGTGCGCGCCCAGCCCTTGCCGGCGCCGAGCACATCGCCGTAGGAGAAGCCGCCGCCGGCGATCGCGCCCTTGAAACCAGCGAGCGAAACGCGGCCGCCGAGGACGTCGCTCATGTGCACATCGACCGCGCGGAAACCGGCGCGATCGAACGCGGCGGCCATTTCGACGTGGCCGTTGACGCCCTGCTCGCGCAGGATCGCCACCTGCGGCCGCGCGCCGCGCGCGATGAAAGGCGCGGCGGTGTCGGCGGCCGGATCGAAAGTCAGTGCCAGGGTGAGACCGGCGTCGGCCGCATCGAGAATGCGGTCGTATTCCTGCTGCGCGCACTGCGGGTTGTCGCGCAGCGCCTGCATCCGGAAAGTCGTTTCCGACCAGGCGCGCTGCAAGGCGATGCGCGGCTCGCTGAACACGGCCCGGCCATGGCTGATGACGGTCAGTGCGTCGCTGCCGTTCGGCGCGCCGATGCGCTGCGCACAGCCGGACAGGCCGGCGCCGGCGAGCACCGCCAGCACCTTGGCGCGGTCGGCGGCACGGATCTGCAGCACGGCGCCGAGTTCCTCGGCGAACAGGAAAGCGGCGAGGCCCGCATTCGAAGCACAGTCGGGCGCATCGAGTTCGAGCGTGATGCCGCAATGCGCGGCGAACGACATTTCGGCGAGCGTCGCGAAAACGCCGCCGTCGGAGCGGTCGTGATAGGCGAGCAGCAGGTTTTCGCCGGCCAGGGCTTGCACCGCGCCGAAGAAAGCCGCGAGGCGCGCCGGGTCGTCGACGTCCGGCGCCTCCGAGCCCGTGGCGTTGAACACCTGCGCCAGCGCCGAGCCGCCGAGGCGATTCTTGCCGGCGCCGAGATCGATCAGCAGCAACTCGCTCTCGCCGGCGTCGAGCCGCAGTTGCGGCGTCAGCGTGCGGCGCGCGTCCACGGCCCGCGCAAAGGCGGTGACGATCAGCGACAGCGGCGACACCACTTCCTTCTTCTGCTCGCCGTCTTCCCAGGCGGTGCGCATCGACAGCGAATCCTTGCCGACCGGAATCGATATGCCGATGTTCTGGCAGAGGTCGGACACCGCGCGCACCGTGTCGAACAGGCGCGCGTCTTCGCCGGCGACGCCGGCCGGCGCCATCCAGTTGGCCGACAGCTTCACCTCGCTCAAGGCGGCGATATTGGCGGCGGCGATATTGGTCAGCGCCTCGCCGACCGCCATGCGCCCCGAGGCCGGCCCGTCGAGGATGGCCAACGGCGTACGCTCGCCCATGGCGAAGGCTTCGCCGAGCACCGTCCGGTAGCCCATGGTGGTCACCGCGACGTCGGCCACCGGCACTTGCCACGGGCCGACCATCTGGTCGCGCGCCGTCAGGCCGCCGACCGTGCGGTCGCCGATCGAAATGAGGAAAGTCTTGTCGGCCACCGCCGGCAGGCGCAGTACGCGGTAGGCCGCCTCGCGCAGGTCGACCGCCGCCGGATCGAAGCCCACCGTCGGCGACGGCAAATGCGCGACCGTGCGCGTCATGCGCGGCGGCTTGCCGAGCAGCGCGTCCATATCCATGTCGACGGGTTCGTTGGCGAAATGCCGGTCGGCGACGACGAGACGGTTGTCGCCGGTGGCCGTGCCGACCACGGCGAAGGGGCAGCGCTCGCGTTCGCAGATGGCGCGGAATTCCGGCAGGCGCGTCGGCGGAATCGCCAGCACATAACGCTCCTGCGCTTCGTTGCTCCAGATCTCGGCCGGCGACATGCCCGGCTCTTCGGTCGGCACCGCGCGCAACTCGAAATGCGCGCCGCAGCCGGCGCCGTGCGCGAGTTCGGGCAGCGCGTTTGAAATGCCGCCGGCGCCGACGTCGTGCACCGAGAGGATGGGATTGCCGGCGCCGGGCGTGGATGCGTCGCCGACCGGCGCGCCCATCTGCCAGCAGCGGTCGAGCACCTCCTGCGCGCGCCGCTGCATTTCCGGATTGCCGCGCTGCACCGAGGCGAAATCGAGGTCTTCGCTGTTGCTGCCGGTGCTCATCGAACTCGCCGCGCCGCCGCCCAAGCCGATCAGCATGCCCGGCCCGCCGAGTTGGATCAGCAGCGTGCCCGGCGCAAAGGTCTCGGCCTTGAGTGATTGGCTGTCGAGGATGTTGCCGACGCCGCCGGCGACCATGATCGGCTTGTGATAACCGCGTACGACACTGTCATTGCCGGCGCCGACCCGCTGCTCGTAGGTGCGGAAATAGCCGGTCAGATTCGGGCGGCCGAATTCATTGTTGAACGCTGCCGCGCCGATCGGCCCCTCGAGCATGATGTCGAGCGCCGAGGCGATGCGCGCCGGACGGCCGTAGGCGGCCATTGCGTCCTCCCAGGGCTGCGGCGCGTCGGGCAG
>CAIXAY010000235.1 GCA_903917505.1 uncultured beta proteobacterium
AAGTCTTTCCAAGAGCAAGTCGGCAGAACGATTAATTTAATAGGCAGTACATCATTATCTGATGTCGTTAAGGCTATCAATTTATCCCGATTGTTTGTGACACACGACTGCGGGATTCTACATGTGGCATCGTCCTGTAACACACCGTTGATAGCACTCTTTGGCACCAATAATCCGCTCCAGGTAGGCCCTTATCCGATGCAAGAAAATCGCACAGTTGTTAAGAGAAATACGATGTTTGATATTTGCCCAGAAGAAGTCGCGAGTATTGCTCTTGCTGTGTTAGAGAAATCGGAGCCTCGTTCCTCCGTTCAATTCGAGGGTGAGAAACGCGCAGCATAGTCACTACAGAAATCCAACAACTCGTTTCCGGCGGGCAGCGTCTGGTCTCAGAAAGCGTGGCTGACCGAATCGGGTCGCGACGCGACTTCCATCTTTTAGAATTCATCGCCGGAAAGCGGTCGGTGAAATTCCGCTTGCTGAAGGCGGTCAGTCGTCACCGAGTTTTTTCGACCCTGAACAGCCATCGGGGCTTATTGGCTCAATGGCAGCAATGCGGTTGCGGTCATTAAAGCTGGAAATCACTACTTCAGTAGTTGGCCAACAGCTACTCGCCATCTTCCCTCCAGACCGGACATCAGAAGGACTACTCCACCCGGAAACCTGCCGGACGATCTACTTCAAATCCAAGTCGAGATGGCTTATTGCGATGCTGGCGCAGCGACTTGGGTGTCTGTAATTTCTTTGAACCGATAGGTATCAGTCCAACCAAGACTCAGAGGCAGAATCAGCACGAGCGCATTGTCCCGGTTTTCAATGTGCTCAATCAGAAAGCCGTCAGCCTTGTAAAACGAATATTTCTTTGTGTTCGTTCCAATGGAGCTACTAGTTCCTATTAAATGGGTGGTGGTGAAGTTCAAGACACCTCCTTGGCAATCAAACTCTCCGGTCTCGCGAAGGAGATTTCTGACAAGGAACTGTTCGCTAGCTGTGGAGGCAGTGATCTCGGTGTGGTTGCGCGATTTTCGTGAGATCGTGACGTTTCTGATTTCCTGAATCTTATTAAATGGTATAGGAGGTGCTACGAAGACGAACAGGGATGGGTTCAGGCTTGGGAACCAAGAAGGTGTCAGATAGGTTTTTTGGCCTCGAAGGTTCTCCCCGACGTTTTCATATACACCCGCGATGGTTTCGCAATCGGAATCAGCCCGAGGCGCTTCGGGGGCGCTCCACTGGATAGGAGGTACAGGTACCGTGGCACAACCAGACGCCAAGGAGACAAGAGCGGCGAGAAACGTTCTGGCTAGGCTTCGCATGGACTGGGAATGTTGAGAATGCTGTGTGCGAGGCGACTTGAGATGTTCCTCCGAGATGATCGTCGGAAAGGAAATTCGACAATCCCAAGGTTAGTATCGCCAAGTTTATTGCCCCATGTCAAATGAGAATTGTACCCAGCAACATCTCTTGCCATGCGAAACCCCTGACCAGGGTCAACTGTGCTTTTCTACTGGCCCTTGAGCCTCCGGTAGCGTAACGGGCAGCAGTGCGTCGGGTAGAGCGAACCAGTCTCAATAGTTGAATGTCTCTTCCCAGTCTGAAGCCGCCATCCCCGTTGTCAACCTGACCGGCAGATCATGGCCGAGTCGAGGCGGTGCCGATGTCAATTTGCTCGCCGGATACCGGCCATTCAGAGGGGGTGGAGCGCGCCTTGTCTATCGAAATTGGATGGACACCCCGACCGGCGGCTCCTGGCCGGTTGGGTGAGGTCGCCGACGGCCGGTTCGGAGCATTCAGTCTCGAAAAGGTGGGGTTAGGCTGAGCGACTGCTCCGGAGAAAGTTGACCGTCGCGTCTAGGTCGAATTGAGACCGTCATTCCTAACGTGATAAGTCCATACACGGATTGCTCAGAACCGTCCCAGGCCAATAGCACTTTGAATTTCCGTGCTCAGGGCATCTAATGTATCTTTGTGATCCCGTTTGAAGACTTTCCCGTGAATTCACTTGCCGACTGGCTGGCCCACCTTGAAGCCCTGCACCCCAAGGGGCAGGCCGGGATTGTGCTCGGCCTCGAGCGCGTCGCCCGCGTCAAGGCCGCCTTGCGGCAGACGCAGCGCTGCCCGCTGATCGTCGTCGGCGGGACCAACGGCAAGGGCTCGACCTGCGCCTATCTCGAAGCGATCTACGCTTGCGCCGGCTACCGCGTCGGCTGCTACACCTCGCCGCATCTGCTCGAGTACAACGAAAGGGTGCGCGTCGACCGCGCGCCGGTCGACGATCAGACGCTATGCGCGGCCTTCGCCCGCGTCGAGGACGCGCGGCAGGCGGCGGGCGCGGTGGCGCTGACCTATTTCGAATTCGGCACGCTGGCTGCCTGGGAAGTGTTCGCCGCGCGCGAGGTCGAGGTGCTGATCCTCGAAGTCGGTCTTGGCGGCCGCCTCGACGCGGTCAATGTCTACGACGCCGATTGCGCCGTGGTGACCGGCATCGCGCTCGACCATACCGACTGGTTGGGCGACACGCGCGAGGCCATCGGTTTCGAGAAGGCGGGAATCTATCGGCGCGGCAAGCCGGCGATCTGCGCAGACCCCGAGCCGCCGCAGTCGCTGCTCGATCACGCCGAGGCCATCGGCGCCGACCTGCAATTGTTTGGCCGCGATTTCGGCGCGTCGGCCGATGCGGCGCAATGGACTTTCTGGGCGCGCGATGGCTTGCGCCGCAGCGCGCTGCCGCAACCGGCGCTGCGCGGCGCCTGCCAGTTGCGCAATGCCGCCGCGGCGCTGGCGGCCGTCGAAAGCCTCGCCGGGCGCTTGCCGGTGCCGGCGTCGGCAGTGCGCCGCGGACTCGTCGAGATCGACCTGCCGGGGCGCTTCCAGATCCTGCCGCGCGCGCCCGGGTCGCCGACGATCATTCTCGACGTCGCGCATAATCCGCAAGCGGTCGCGGTCCTCGCTGCCAACCTCGCGGCGCTGGGATCCGGCGCGCGGACGATCGCCGTCGCCGGCATGCTCGCCGACAAGGATATCGCCGGCGCGCTGAGCGAACTCAAGGGCCGCATCGATTTCTGGCTGCTGGCCGGCCTCGACACGCCGCGCGGCGCGCCGGCCGCGGCGCTGGCCGCCATCGTCGCCGAGCACGAACTCGGCGGCAGCGTCGAATGCTTCGCCTCGCCGGCGCAAGCCTGTGCTTGCGCCGCCAAGCGGGCCGGGGAAGATGATAGAATCCTCGTCTTCGGATCTTTCCTGACGGTGGCAGCAGCGATGCGCGCGATGAAATCCGCGGGCTGAACTGGCGATACCCCGGCGGCGATTCGAATTACGTGGTGCTCGAGAGACGATGGCCGATTCCTCAGACGCAAATTTGCTGCTCAAGAAACGCGCACGCCGCCGCCTGGTCGGTGCGATCGCTTTCGCCGGTCTCGCCGCGGTCGTTCTGCCGATGGTCATGGACGAAGAACCCAAGCAGCAGGTACAGGACGTGCAGATCCGCATTCCCAGCCAGGATCAGTCCCCGCTCGCGGCGAAGCCCGGCAAAGCGCCTGCCGTAAGCGCCAGCGTCGAGAAACCCGCAGCGCCGGAGTCCGCCGCCAGCGAGGCGGCCGCGCCAGCGTCGCCACCGGCCGCAGTCAGCAGGACGCCGGACAAGGCGCCGGAAAAGAAGAGCAGCGACAAGCCGGAAAAGACGGCCGAGACGCCGGCCAAGACGTCGGAAACGCCAGCCAAGGCCACGGTCAGCGAGCCGCAGCGCGCCGCGGCGATCCTCGGCGGCAAGACGGTCGCTGCCGCGCCGGTTGCGGCGAACGGCGGCGACGGACAGTACCTGATCCTGATCGGCGCATTCTCCAATCCCGCCAACGTCAAGCAGTTGCAGACCAAGATCGGCGAACTCGGCATCAAGGTCTACACCGAACCTCTGGATACTCCCGAAGGCAAGAAAACGCGCGTGCGCGCCGGCCCCTTCCCCAACCGTGAGGCGGCCGACAAGGCGCTCGACAAGATGAAACGGATTGGCGTCAATGGGCTGGTTGCGGCGAAACAATGACGGCATTCGACTGGGCCGTCCTGACCATCGTCATCGCCTCGGCGGCGATCGGCGCGTGGCGCGGCGTGATCGGCGAAATCATCGCGCTGGCGGCCTGGGTGCTGGCTTTCTTCGCCGCCAAATGGTGGGGCGCGGAAATCGCGCAGGCGCTTTTTACGGGCATCAGCGATCCGGCGCTGCGCATCGTCGCCGGCTGGGCGGCGGTTTTTGTCACCGTGCTGGTCTTGATGGCGCTGCTGCGCCTCGCGGTGCGCGGACTGCTCAAGGCGCTCGGCCTGAGCCTATCCGATCGCCTGCTCGGCATCGTCTTCGGCCTGGCGCGCGGCCTGGCGATCGTGCTGGCGCTGGTCGCGGTCGGCGGCATGACGGCGCTGCCGAAAGAGAAATGGTGGAGCGAGGCGACCTTGTCGGCGCCGCTCGAAACGGCCTTGCTGGCCTGCAAGCCGTGGTTGCCTCCGGCGGTGTCTAAACGGATTCGATTCAAGTAAGCAGGGAATGCCATGTGTGGAATACTCGGGGTCGTTGCGACCGCGCCGGTCAATCAGTTGCTCTACGACGGTCTGATGGTGCTGCAGCATCGCGGCCAGGATGCGGCCGGCATCGCCACCGGCGAAGGCGACGCGTTTCACATGCACAAGGGCTCGGGCCTGGTGCGTGACGTCTTCCGCACGCGCAACATGCGCGCGCTGCCGGGCAATATGGGCATCGCCCACTGCCGCTACCCGACTGCCGGATCGTTCTCGGATTCGGCCGAATCGCAGCCGTTCTACGTCAATTCGCCGTTCGGCATCGTGCTCGCGCACAACGGCAACCTGACCAACACGGAACAACTGCAAGAGGAAATGTTCCGGCTCGACCTGCGCCACATCAACACCAACTCGGATTCCGAGGTGCTGCTCAACGTCCTGGCACACGAGCTGCAGGACACCGCCAAGGGTTTTCGCCTCGACCTCGACACGATCTTCGCGGCGGTGGCCGGCGTGCACCGCCGCTGCAAGGGCGCCTACGCCGTCGTCGCGTTGATCGCCGGCTACGGCCTGCTCGCTTTCCGCGATCCCTACGGCATCCGCCCGTTGGTCGTCGGCGTGCGCGAATCCGCGCAGGGCGACGAGTACCTGGTCGCCTCCGAAACGGTCGCGCTCGACACCCAGGGTTTCCGCGTGCTGCGCGACGTGCAGCCGGGCGAAGCCATCTTCATCGACATGGCGCATCAGATGCACCAGCGCCAGTGCGCGCAGAACCCGGTGCTGGCGCCGTGCATTTTCGAATACGTTTATCTGGCGCGCCCGGATTCGGTGATCGACGGCGTCTCGGTTTACGAAACGCGGCTGCACATGGGCGAGCATCTGGCCGACAAGGTGATCAAGCATATTCCGGTCGAAGCGATCGACGTCGTGATTCCGATTCCCGATTCAAGCCGGCCGTCGGCGATGCAGCTCGCGCAGCGCCTCGGCATCCCGTATCGCGAAGGCTTCGTGAAGAATCGCTACATCGGCCGCACCTTCATCATGCCGGGCCAATCGACGCGCAAGCGCTCGGTGCGCCAGAAGCTTAATACCGTGGCGCAGGAGTTCAAGGGCAAGCGCGTGCTGCTGGTCGACGATTCGATTGTGCGCTGAACGACGAGCCGCGAGATCGTCGAAATGGCGCGCGCCGCCGGCGCGCTCAAGGTCTATTTCGCTTCGGCGGCGCCACCGGTGCGCTTCCCCAATGTCTATGGCATCGACATGCCGACGCGCAGCGAGCTGATCGCCACCGGGCGCACGGCCGACGAGATCTGCCTGGAGATCGGCGCCGACGCGCTGGTCTATCAGGATCTCGACGCGCTGAAAACGTCGATTCGCGAATTGAACCCGAAGCTCCACTTCTTCGACAGCTCGTGCTTCGACGGCCAGTATGTTACCGGCGACGTGTCGCCGGAATATCTCGACGCCCTCGAGCAGGCGCGCGAAGGCAAGCTGTCGGCGGCCAAGGACGACGGCGGCGATTCGCGGCAGCTGCACCTCAACCTCAACTCGGTGCATTGATGACGAATAAATATCAGCTGGAAACGCTGGCGGTACGCGCCGGGACGGCGAGGAGCCAGTTCAACGAGCATTCGGAAGCGTTGTACCTGACTTCGAGCTACGTGTTCACCAGCGCCGCGCAGGCGGCGGCACGCTTCTCCGGCGAGGAAGATGGCAACGTCTACTCGCGCTTCACCAATCCGACGGTCGCCGCTTTTCAGGAACGCCTGGCTGCGCTCGAAGGCGCCGAGGCCTGCGTGGCGACGGCGTCGGGCATGTCGGCGATCCTCTCGCTGGTCATGGCGCTGTGCAGCGCCGGCGATCATATCGTGGCGTCGACAGGGCTGTTCGGCGCGACGCAGCAGTTGCTCGGCAACATCATGACGCGCTTCGGCGTGCGCACCAGCTTCGTGTCGCAGACCGATGTCGGCGCCTGGGAAGCGGCGATCCGCCCCGAGACCAAGCTGTTCTTCCTCGAGACGCCGTCGAACCCGCTGACCGAAATTTCCGACATCGCCGCGCTGGTTGCCGTCGCTCATGCCAAGGGCATACTCGTCGCGGTCGATAACTGTTTCTGCACGCCGATCCTGCAATGCCCGCTCGATCTCGGCGCCGACCTCGTGGTGCACTCGGCGACCAAGTTCCTCGACGGCCAGGGGCGCGTGCTGGGCGGCGCCGTGGCCGGCCCCAAGGTGCTCACCGACGAGCTCTTGAAATTCCTGCGCACCGCGGGGCCGACACTCTCGGCTTTCAATGCCTGGGTGCTGTTGAAGGGGATGGAGACGCTCAAGATCAGGCTCGAAGCCCAGTCGGCCAAGGCCCTCGAACTCGCGCGCTGGCTCGAAGCGCATCCCAGGATCGCGCGCGTCTACTATCCGGGCCTGTCGTCGCACCCGCAATTCGAACTCGCTGCGCGGCAGCAGAAAAGCGGCGGCGCCATCGTCGCCTTTGAAGTCAAGGGACAGCGCGCCGAGGCCTGGAAGGTCATCGACCGCTGCGAGCTGCTGTCGATC
>CAIXAY010000236.1 GCA_903917505.1 uncultured beta proteobacterium
AATCGTGATAGGCGTTGAGCGAGACGCGGCCGCAGGCCGGCTTGCCGCGTGCCAGTCGCTCGGCGGTCGGTTCGATGCCGTGGTCGAGCGAGTTGCGCACGAGATGCATCAGCGGGTCGCCGATCTTCTCGACGACCGTCTTGTCGAGCTCGGTCTCGGCGCCGCTGATCACGAGTTCGATTTCCTTGCCGAGGTCCTTGGACACGTCGCGCACGACGCGGTTGAAGCGCGTGAAGGTGTCGCCGATCTGGACCCTGCGCAGCTGCAGCGCCGTATCGCGGATGCTTTCGACGAGGCGCGAGAGGACCGAGGTGGCCTCGACCAGCTCGCTCTGGCCGCTCTTCATCGCCAGCATGTTGGCCGAGGCTCCGGCGATCACCAGCTCGCCGACCAGATCGATGAGCTGGTCGAGCTTGTCGGCGTGCACGCGCACGAGCTGCGAATCGCGCGCCTTCTTGTCGCCGACCTGCGTCTGCTTGGCCACCGCGGCGTCGACGATCTCCTTGTGCACGACCTTGTTGCCGATCAGGATCTCGCCGAGCGGGGCAGCCTGCGCGCTCTCGCCGGCAGCCACCGGCGACTGCTGGGCGAGCAGGCCCTGATCGATCTCGGCCTGGGTCAGCGCGCCGCAGCGCACTAGCATTTCTCCAAGGCGCATGGTGTCCTCGGGCAGTTCCCGGATATGCTGCAGATAGTCGGCGACATTGCTGTGCGGCGGCAGGATGCGCAATTCGATTTCGTCGCGGACGAAATCGAAAACGTGTTCGATGTCGGCTTTTCCGGCCTTGGTCTGCAAACGGATTTCAAAACCGAGATAGCACGATTCGGGGTCCATTTCGGCGGCGCCCGGCATGGCGTCGGCAATCGTCTCGATGCCGATGATTTCACCGAGGCTCCCGAGATAGCGGATGAAGGACAGCGGGTCCATGCCGCCGCGCAGCAGGTTGCGGCCGAAGCGCACCGAGATGTGCCAGCTGTCGGTGCTGACCACGCCGCCGCCGGGGGGGTCGATGTCGCCATCGACCGGGGCGAGGCCGGCCCCGCCCGCTTCGCCACCCAGAATGGCCTGCAGACGCTCGCTCAGCGCCTTGCCGCGCGCGGCGAGTTCGGCATCGGGTTCGGGCAGTTGCGCGGCCAGCACATCGACCAGGCGGCCCATATGATCGCAGCACTCGAGCAGCAGCGTCGCCAGCGGCCCGCTGACCGCGAGCTTGCCGTTGCGCAGCACGTCGAGAAGGTTCTCGACGCGGTGGGTGAAGGCCTCGATGAAATGGCATTCGACGACCCCGGAGCCGCCCTTGATGGTGTGCGCCGCGCGGAAGATGCCGTTGATGTTGTCGGCATCGTCGGGCTCCTGCTCGAGACGCAACAGGCCGGCTTCCATCTCGGCGAGTTGTTCGCGGCTTTCCTGGATATATACGCTGGTCAGTTCGTCCATGATTTCTCTTCCCGCCTCACGCTGCTTGCGCCGCCGGGGTGAGCAGCGGATCGCCGAGTTCGGCAGCCAGGTTGCAAAAATCGATTGCCGAGCGCACGGCCTTGCTGTGCGCGACAATCGCCACGCGCTTGCCGGCCGCTTGCGCTTCTTTCTTGAGCAGGATCAGGAGTTGCAGGCCTGCGGTGTCGATTTCGCTGACCTGCATCAGATCGAGTTCCAGATCGCCGGCGCCGGCCAGCGCATCGAGCAGGATCTTCTTCTGCTCAAGCGCATGGTAGATGGTGAGATCTTCGCTCAGCGTGAGCCTGTGGCTTTTGGTCATTGACGACTCCTAGAACAACTCGACATTCTTGGTCCGCGCCGCGCCGGCCGCCTTGGCCGGCCGGCCGGCGGCGACCAGCGACCGGTTGTGGGTGTCGCGCTGCTGATCCATGACGTACGATGAATACAGCGCGTCGAATTCACCCTGCAGCGACTTGATCTTGGGATCGGCGCCCGCATAGTCTTCGGCGTTCTGCAGCACTCCGGCCACCGTTTGCGTGTGGCTGTCGATGCGCTCTATGCCGGCAATCACCTGCGCCACCTGCTGGCGCACGATGTCCTGGAACTGCACGCTGGCCAGCGCTTCGATGAACATCTCGGCGAGCTTGCCGCTGCTCGTGCTGATGCGATCGAGCGTGTCCTTCTCGCGGCGCGTCAAGCTGTCGTAGCTCTGGCCCAGGGTCGCCAGCCGCTCGGTAAATGCCTCCAGCGTCCGGCGTTCCTCGTCGATGTGCGAATTCTGCAGCTTGGCCTTGAAGCTGTTGTCGATGATCTCGGTCACCGCCAGCATGCCTTCGTCGATCTTCTTGACCGCCGTCTCGGTCGCCTGCGAAAGCTTGCGCACCTCGTCGGCGACGACGGCAAAACCCCGTCCGGCATCGCCGGCGCGCGCCGCTTCGATGGCGGCGTTGAGCGCGAGCAGGTTGGTCTGCCCGGCGATGTTGCGCACCAGTTCGACCAGCGTCTTTAGCGACCGGGTCTTTTCGACCACCTCGGCGTTGCTTTTCGCGTCGCTCATCGATTCGTTGATGCGCGCCTGAATGAAGGTCGACAGTTGCGCGATCAGCACCTGGTTGCCGGCGACCTGGGCTGCCGATTTGGCAACGCCGTCCGCCGTCTCGCTGGTCGCGGTGCCGACGAACTGCTGCAGATCAGTCACCACCTCGTCGATGGTCTGCAGGCGGGTGATGATGTCGCCGGCAGCCTTTTCGGTCTGTTCGCTGACGCTACGCAGGTGATTGACGAGGATGCCGTTGAAAGGCGCGATTTCCCGCAGTTCGGGCAGCGCGATGCGCTTGCAGATCTTGGCCGCCGGGCAGGCCGGCCGCGGGTCGTCGATCTTCTGCTGCAGGCCGAAGAAAGCGTCGCGGTAGAACACCGACGACAAGCTGCGCTGCAAGGCGATGAAGAAGGCCAGGATGCACAGGGTGCCGGCGGCGTCGGCCAGCCGGCCGTCGAGGCCGACGGCCGGCGCGACGGTCAGGTGTTACCACGCATGCAGCAGGTAGACGAGCAGCGTGATCAGCACAGCGGCGCTCAAGGCGACGATCAGCAGGCGCCAGGTGAGTTGGCTGAGCCGAGGGTTCTTCGCTGCGCTCATCGACTGCTGCTACTTGAGGACGAGCTTGATGGTGTTGAGCAGTTCGTCGGCGGTCGCCGGCTTGACGATCCACCCCGATGCGCCGGCCGCCTTGGCTTCCATCTTTCGCGCCTGCTGCGATTCGGTGGTCAGGAAGAGGATGGGCACGAACTTGTAGGCCGGCAGTTTGCGCACT
>CAIXAY010000237.1 GCA_903917505.1 uncultured beta proteobacterium
GCATGGCCTCGCCAATGTCGTCGCGGGCGTCGGTCATTTCTGCGGCTCCTCGGCGCTCTCTGCCGCCGGCAGCAGCGACGCAGGCTCGGCGCCGGGCACGAACTGTCCGTCGATCATCGTGCCGGCCTCGAATACGCCGTTAGTGCTGCGCCCGATCACCACCGATGCGCCGAACGAATCGGAAATCGCCATCGCCGCCTCGGCGTCTTCCCAGGCCTTCAACGTCAGGGCGCAGATTCGCGCCTCTTCCTCGCGAGATGGCGCAGGCGCCGGCTTCTCGACGCCGCTCGACGCGCTGAAGCGCAACAATGCGTTTCCGATTCTGGTGCGCGTTCGGACGGGCGTTTTCGGATCGGCAAGCATTGCCTGTAGCGATGCCACGACGCCGGGAACGTCGATGTCGACGGCGGCCGGATCGGCGGCCTCAAGCGTCTTGAGCGCTTTGCGGCGGGCGGAGGTGCGGCGGATGCGGGGCGTGGTCATCACGCTACCTCGGCGACATGCTGCCAACCACCGCCATCCTCGCTGGCAAGCTGGTATCGCAACCACGCGGCGGCAGCCTCATACGCTTTCGCCGTTGCGCGGCGCTGCAACAGTCGCTGCGGGATTACCTCGGGCGGGATGCGAAGTGTCTCAGGATGAAATTCAAGATCATCCGCGAATCGAGTCTCAAGCGCGATCTGCTGGTCAAGCCAACGCAGGAATGAGGCGGTTGCGGTTTCGCTGTCCATGGGTTTCTCCTTCGCCGGCAATTATCCCACTGCCGGCAGCAGCAACCGATGGCGAGGTGTCCGTAAGCTGGCGCAAGTTGCACCACTTTCCCGGGCTTCGGGCGGTGTCCGCCGCGCCATCGCGAATACTTATGCGCGACAGTATAAGCGAAGTATAATTTTGGCTAATATTTGCAGAAAATTTTGCAGGCTAGTGAGAAGGGGGCATGAACGGGTGTTTTACATGGCCGATTCGCACCCTCACCCCCTAACGGCGTACCGTGACTTAACAACGCATGAATGTTGCGCCGAATTACTTTGACTCCCCTTGCGTGGTATGGTGCTCTGTCCCATATAAACCCTAACGAACGTTAGAGCTGATATGCAGGCAAGAGGAGCCGCGGACCATGTGTAAGACAGTGCTCTATTTCCGGGTATCGACGGTGCGCCAGGGCGTCAGCGGCCTCGGCCTGGCAGCGCAAGAGACAGCGGTGGCGCACTATTGCCAAGTGACCAAGTGCGATGTCATTGGCCGCTATGTCGAGATCGAATCCGGGCGACATAACAATCGGCCGCAGCTCGCCGCAGCGATAGCGCAATGCCGGGCAAGCAAGGCGGTGTTGTTGATCGCGAAGTTAGACCGCTTGGGCCGCAGCGTCAGTTTCATCGCTAATTTGATGGATAGCGGTATTGAGTTCCGCGCCGTCGACAGTCCCGACGCGGACCGCTTCATGCTGCATATCCGCGCTGCCGTCGCCGAGGATGAAGCCCGCCGCATCGGCGAGCGCACCCGGCTCGCATTGCAGGCCGCCAAGGCACGCGGCACGCTGCTGGGCGGTGCCAACCCTGCCGGCGGCGCGGCGGCTGGTGCGGCGGCCAACCGTGCCGGCGCCGATGCGCGCGCGGCCGGCGTGCTGCCGGTAATCGCCCAGATTCGCGCGGCGGGTGCCCGATCGCTTGCAGAGATAGCCGATGGACTCAACGCTCGCGGCATCGCGACGGC
>CAIXAY010000238.1 GCA_903917505.1 uncultured beta proteobacterium
AGATGGCGAAATGCAGATCCTTGTTGATGCTGATGAGCTTCGTTCCGTCCGGGTTCTCTTGCTCGAGCTCGCGATTGAATGCCGTATTGAGGTCGTCGATTCGAAAGAAGGCCGGCTTGTCGAGCCGCGTGCACGCCTGTTCGGTGGCGAATCCCTCGATGATGATGCGAATGCTCGTGATTTCGCGGAACTGGCTAACGGTCATCGTCGGGACGCGAATGATGCGGCTCGGGCCGATCTCGAGCGCCTTTTCGGCAACCAGCCTCTGGATCGCCTCGCGCACCGGCATCACGCTGACCTTGAGCGCTTCGGCGGTGGCGCGCAGCGTGATCTGCTGTCCGGGCATCAATCTCCCCGACATCAGCAACTCGCGAAGCTGCTCATAAACGTCGGTGCTGAGGGTTTGCCTTTGTAGGGGTTTGACGAGTCCGTCTAGCATGTTCGCGAGTTCATGAATTATATGTGATCACGGTAACACAAATTTTCTGCCTTTGTTTCATCGCGGCGCCGTCGCTTGCATGAAAATTGCAGGCTTCGGCGAGCCTCCGTGAAACTTCGCTACGCCTTGAATGGCGCGAATTATCCTGGTCTTCATGCGACTTTCACGTCGACGAGTCTGCTGAACCGCGCGCGACAAAATTATTGTAATTCGCAAGGTTTTGTGATCATATATCTCCCGTACTGTGATCATAGATCAGAGCAGCAGAAAATGACAGTGGCGACGATTTGGGCGCGCCGTAGAAAAGGAAACGCGAAATGAAAATGAAAGCGGCATTGGTAACCGATGTTCACAAGGTTTCGATTCAGGAGATCGACCGGCCGGTGCTCAAGGACGACGAAGTCCTGATCAAGGTGAAGACGGTCGGCGTCTGCGGTTCCGATCTTCACCTCTTCAGGGGCACGCATGCCTTCCGCAAACCGCCGGCGATCCTGGGGCACGAAATCGCCGGCGATGTCGTCGAGATCGGCAAGAGCGTCAAGACGGTCAGCATCGGCGATCGCGTCACCGTCGAGCCGCAATATGGCTGCGGCGAATGCGAGTTCTGCCGGCAGGGCCTGGTGAATCTGTGCAACAGCAAGGTCGTTCCGGGGACGGCCAAGTGGATCGGTGTCTTCGTTGAGTACTTCAATGCGCCCGAAAAGACCATCTACAAATTGAACGACGCGGTCAGCTACAAGATGGGAACGATGATCGAGCCGCTCGCCGTCGCCGTTCGCGCGCTGCGGCGAGCGACGGTCAAGGAAAAGGAGTGCCTGGTGATCCTCGGCTCCGGGACGATCGGTCTGCTCTGCCTCGTCGTCGCCAAGCAGATGGGTTACAAGAACGTCGTGTGCACCGACACCGCTGAATTCAACCTGGCGATGGCGAGGAAGCACGGCGCGACGCTGGCGATCAATCCGCTCGAAGGCGACGTCGTCGCTGCGGTGAAGAAGCTGACGGGCGGCAAGGGCGCCGATCTGGCGCTGATCGCGGCGGGCGCCAACAATATCGTCGACCAGGCTTCGGCGTGCGTGCGCAAACGCGGCGAGATCGGCGTCGTCGCGATGAT
>CAIXAY010000239.1 GCA_903917505.1 uncultured beta proteobacterium
CCCAAGCCCTTCATTTGGACGGCCAAGGCGTCGGATATCCTGGCCAAGGTCACCCGAGCCAGAGCTGCCTTGAATAAGAGCACTTCTAATTGACGCACTACACTAGGTTGTAATAAAAAATTCGGTGAATCACGCTTGATTCGGGACGATGATGTCGTCGCGGACCCAACCCTTCGCGCGCCAGTCAGGCGGCGCCGACCCGGGTGTCCGTTTGCATAGGCCATCGGTGACCCAAATTGATAAATTCTTGCGTCCAATGAGACTCCGGCGGGAGCCATGGATCTTGGAAACGTCGCTTGCCCAGTGCAGCGCATGCTCGTCCGCAAACGCGCCGGCCACGACGCACGGATAGCTGCAGCGTCGAACCCTTGGGCGGGAGCATTATAGCCGCGCCCCGGCAAGCGAGCAAACTAAGCACTGCAAGGTCCGGCGCAGTTCGCGGCCGGACACATTGCCCGCGGCGACTCACTCCGGATTGCGCGAATCGATGGCGATGGTCACCGGCCCGTCGTTGGCCAGATGCACCTGCATGTCGGCGCCGAAAACGCCGGTCGCCACCTTGCGCCCGAGGTCCGCTTCAAGGCGCTCGACAAAGCGATCGAACAGCGGCTGCGCAATTTCCGGTGGCGCCGCGCGGCTCCATGAAGGGCGATTGCCTTTCCTGACCGAGGCGTAGAGCGTGAACTGGCTCACCGCGAGCACATCGCCGCCGCTGTCGACGACGCTGCGATTCATCACCCCCGCGTCGTCGTCGAAGATGCGCAGCCGCGTCAGCTTGCCGGAGAGCCAGGCGATATCGGCCTCGCCATCGTCGGCCTCGATGCCGACCAGGGCCAGCAGGCCGGGGCCGATCGCGGCGTGGAGCTGGCCGGCGATTTCCACGCGCGCGGAAGCGACGCGCTGCAGCAGCACCCTCACTGCGCTTCCCTCGCTCGCGCATCAACGTCGCCGGCGCGCGACAGCCAGCGCACGGCGTGCACCGTCGATTCGGGCTGCAGCGTGACGTGGGCGATGCCCTGCTCCAGCAACACCTGCTTGGCGGCCGACAGAATTTCGGGCCAGGCGGCGAAGCTGTCGACGACGAGGTGCGCCGACAGGGCGACGCGCTTCGACGACAGCGTCCACACATGCAGATCGTGCACCGACTTGACGCCGGGCAGCGCCGCCAGCGCCTGGCCGATGCGCTCGACCGAGAGGTGGGCGGGAACGCCTTCGAGCAGGGCGCGCAGGACTTCGCGCAGCAGGCGCAGGCTCGAGCCGACGACCAGCACACAGATGAGCAGCGAGAGCAGCGGATCGATCGGCGTCCAGCCGGTGAACACGATCACCGCGCCGGCGACCAGCGCCGCCACCGAGCCGAGCAAATCACCGAAGACGTGCAGCAGGGCGCCGCGCGTATTTATGGTCTGCTCGCCGTGCATCAGCAGCCAGGCGACGCCGATATTGATCAGCAGGCCGACGACGGCGACCGCGCTGACCATTTCGCCGTTGATCGTCGCCGGTTCCAGCAGTCGATGAATCGCCGCCACCGAGATGCCGACCACCACCAGCACCATGAACAGCACGTTGAACAGGGCGGCCAGCGTTTCGACGCGGCCGAGACCATAGGTGTGCCGCCGCGATGGCGGATGCCCGGCCAGCCAGGCGGCGAAGGCCGCGAGGCCGAGCGAGGCGCTGTCGGTGACCATGTGGCCGGCGTCGCCGAGCAGCGCCAGCGATCCCGACCAGAAGCCGGTGGCGACTTCGACCAGCGCAAAGGCCAGCGTCAGCAACAGCGCCCAGATCAGCCGCCGGCCGGCATCGGCAGGAGGCTCGTGCAGGTGGCCGTGATCGTGGCCGTGCTCATGATCGTGTGCGCTCATGCGGCCATTATATTCTTCGCGCTTCGGCGATTGATTGCGGCCTTCATTCGTCGTCGACGATCAGCAGGTGCACGCGATACGGGCCGTGTGCGCCGAGCACCGTCGTCTGTTCGATGTCGCCGGTGCGCGACGGGCCGGAAATGAAAGTCACGGCGCGCGGCGGCGCGCCCTGCTCGGCGCGCAACAGCGCGAAGCCCTCCTCCATGCTGGCAACAATGCGCGACGCCGGCACCAGCGCAATATGCGTTTCGGGCAGCAGGCTGGTCGTCGCCGCCATGCCGATGCCCGAGAGCAGCATCAGCGTGCCGGTTTCGGCCAGCGCGCAAGAGCATCCGGTGATGCCGACGGCATCGTCCGGCCCGGCGCCGCGCGCCGCGACTTGCAGCCCGGCGGCCGCCCAGTCCAGCCCGGCAAAGGCCGCCCAGCAGACGGCGCTGGCCGGCAAGCCGGCGGCGGCCAGGTAGCGGGCGATGGCGGCCGGGGCCTGCGCCAGGGTGTGCACACTGTCGACGCTAGCCGCCAGCGCCAGCGCGCGCGCGCAAAACCGCTGGCGCAAGTCGCCGTCGAGGCGCGGGCGCGGATGTTGCCGCCGCGCGGCGATGGTCTCGAGCGCGGCGCGCCGGCGCGTCTCGAATTGCGCCGGATCGTGCCCGAGCCGCGCGCGCACGCGCGCCAGGATGTCGTCGCGGGAATCGGCCCGGCTCATGCGAAGAGCATCCTGAGGCCGGCTTCGCGCAGCCCGGCCACGGCTGCCTCGGCGCCGTGCACGACGTTGAAGACCCCGCCGGGAAAGCCGCAGCGCGCCGTCAGCTCGGCCAGCGCATACGGCGCCGAGGGCGTCGCCGGATCCGGCTTGACGATCACCACGCCGCCCGCCCGCAAGACCGGCACGGCGAGGCGCAGCGCGCCGTGCAGCGGCGCCGCCGCAGTGCCGACGATGCCGACTGCCTGCGCGACACCGGGGCTTTCACCGGCTAAGCCCGCGCCCGCTTCGCCGCGCAACAGGGCCACGCTCTGCGCGATTTCGGCGGCAGCCGCCGCCGGCGCGCCGGTCTCTTCGCGCAACAGCGCGGAAAAATGAGTGGCGTAGCCCGCCAGCGCGGCGGCCAGTGCATCGAGCAAGGCCGCACGCGCGCCCGGCGCCAGTGCGGCCCACGCCGGCAGCGCGGCCTGCGCTGCGGCGACCGCCTGCTGCGCCGCGCGCGCGTCGCACAGCGGCGTGCGCCGCAGGACCTCACCGGTCCGCGGGTTGCGTACCTCGTGAAAATCTATGGTCAACGTGAGGTAGGCGTGGCCGTTGATCCACAGCGGGATGGCGGGGGCTTCGTCGACAGCTTCCATCACTTCTCCTTGCCGCGGGCAGCCTGCTGCCGCGCGTATAAATCGCCGAAGGTCGAAGCCTGCGGCGCCGGAATCTCGCGCTGCGCGCTCCAGCCCGCGAGCGGGCCGCCGCGCGGCCGCGTGCCGGCTTGCGCCGCGAGATACTTGCGCGCGACGCGGCTGGCCAGGCGATAGGCCCAGGGCCGGCCGGCCAGCCACGCCCAGGCCTTGAGCCGCAGGCGCTCGGCAGCCGGGCGCAAGCCCTGCGCGCTCTGCGCTTCGCGCAGCTTGCGAATGAGGTCGGGCAGCGGAATCCGCACCGGGCAGACCACCGCGCACTGCCCGCACAGCGTCGAGGCCTGCGGCAGTTCCAGCCCCTGCTCGAGGCCGTTGAACAGGGGCGTCAGCAGCGCGCCGAGCGGGCCCGGATAGACCGCGCCGTAAGCCTGCCCGCCGACGCTCTGATAGACCGGGCAATGGTACATGCAGGCGCCGCAGCGGATGCAGCGCAACACCGCTTCGAATTCGCCACCGAGCAATCCGGCGCGGCCGTTATCGACGAGGATAAAGTAGAGGTGCTCGGGTCCGTCGGAATCGCCGGCGCGTTTCGGCCCGCTCAGCAGCGAGACGTAGTTCGAGATCGTCTGGCCGGTCGCCGCACGCGTCAGCAGGCGCAGCAGCGTCGCCAGGTCCGCGCCGCTCGGAACGATTTTCTCGATGCCGGTGATGATGACGTGCACCGGCGGCAAGGTGGTGACCATGCGGCCGTTGCCCTCGTTGGTCACCAGCGCCGCGCTGCCGCTCTCGGCGACGAGAAAGTTGCCGCCGGAAATTCCCATTTCGGCGCGCAGGAAATGCGCGCGCAGGATTTCGCGCGCTTCGCGCGCCAGCTCGCCTATCGTGTGCTTGCGCGGCGTCTTGTGGACTCGCGCGAAGAGTTCGGCGACCTCGTCGAAATTCTTGTGCAGGGCCGGCGCGATGATGTGCGCCGGCGCTTCGTTGCCGGCGATCTGCAAAATGTATTGGCCGAGATCGGTTTCGACGACGGCGATGCCCGCAGCCGTCAGCGCCGCATTGACCGCGGCTTCCTCGCTCAGCATCGACTTGGCTTTCACCGCCTTGCGCACATTGTGCTGTTTGGCGATGGCCAGCAGCTGCGCGCGCACTTCCGCGCCGTCGCGCGCCCACAGCACGTGGGCCCCGCTCGCCTTCGCCCGTTCTTCGAACAGTTCGAGCCAGACATCGAGGTCGGCGAGCGTGCGCGCACGGATCGCGGCGCCGGCGTCGCGCAGGGCTTCGAAATCGGCGGCCCGGTTGTAGTCGCGCACGGCGGCCGCAAAGCCAGCGGCGGCGCTGCCGGTGGCTTTCCTGAGATTGGCCTGCAGCCGCGCATCGGCG
>CAIXAY010000240.1 GCA_903917505.1 uncultured beta proteobacterium
CGCAAGGTCTTGCTGCACGAAGAAAAAATACGCATCGCGCAAATGGTCGCCAAGGAAATTCCCGACAACGCCTCGCTGTTCATCAACATCGGCACGACCACCGAAGAGGTTGCCAAGGCGCTCAGCGAACACCGCAACCTGCGCGTCATCACCAATAACCTGAACGTCGCGGCGCTGTTGTGCAACAACAGCAATTTCGAGGTGATCGTCGCGGGCGGCGTGGTCCGGCACGATCGAGGCGTGATCGGCGAATCGACGATCGATTTCATTCGCCAGTTCAAGGTCGATTACGGAATCATCGGCATCTCGGGGATTGACATCGACGGCACGCTGCTCGATTTCGACTACCGCGAAGTCCGCGTCGCGCAGGCCATCATCGGCAATGCGCGCCAGGTGTTCCTGGTCACCGACCACACTAAGTTCAAGCGCAATCCGATGGTTCGCGTCTGCCACATTTCGGAAATCGACGCCTTGTTCACCGATCGCCAGCCGCCTGAAGAGATTCAGGCCATGCTCGGCGAAGCCAAGGTCAGGCTTCACGTCGCGGATAGCGCGGCCGGCTAGGTCGTTTCGCCGTCGCCGAGGAAACGCTCGAGCAGGCGGTTCAGATGGTGCCGCCCGAGCTCGGTCGGGGCGATGCGTCCGTCGCGGCGCGTCAGCAGGCCCTCGTTTTCGGCCTCGCGCAATGGGCGCTCAATGCCCAGTAGCGGCAGCGCGGTGCGCGTTTCGAACAGCCCCGCCTCAAAGCCCTGGTTGAGGCGCAATGCATTCATCATGAATTCGCCAGGCAGGTCGGCGTGCTTGACCGCGAACTCCTCCTGTAGCGCCTGGCCTTGCGCGACCTTGTCCATGTACTGCCGCGGCTGTTTCCAGCGCATCTGGCGCAGCACGCGGTCGTGCAGCGTGAGCTTGCCGTGCGCGCCGGCGCCGATGCCGAGGTAGTCGCCGAAAGTCCAGTAATTGAGGTTGTGCCGGCATTGCCGGCCGGGCCGCGCGAAGGCCGCGGTTTCGTAATGGGTGTAGCCGGCAGAATTTTCCCCGTAGGCTAGCCGCGCTTCGATCGCGTCCTGCATGTCGGCGCACAGGTCGGGGTCGGGCAGGACCGGCGGCGCCGCGCCAAAAGCGGTGTTCGGCTCTACCGTCAGTTGATAGCAAGAGAGATGCGGCGGAGCGAAGGCGAGCGCCGTCTCGATGTCGGCGAGCGCCTCGGCGAGCGTTTGCGCCGGCAGGCCGTACATCAGGTCGAGATTGAAATTGTCGAAATGCGCCGCGGCGATCTCGATCGCGCGCCGCGCTTCGTCGCCGTCGTGGATGCGGCCGAGCGCCTTGAGGTGGGTCGGATTGAAGCTCTGTATGCCGAGCGACAGGCGATTCACGCCGGCGTCGCGAAAGGCGGCGAATTTTCCGGCTTCGACAGTTCCGGGGTTGGCTTCGAGCGTGACCTCGGCGTCTGGAGCGATGCTGAGCACGGTGCGCAGCCCGGTCAGCAGGCGATCGACGCCCTGGCCGGAGAGCAGGCTGGGCGTGCCGCCGCCGAAAAAGATGCTGCTCACCTTGCGGCTCCAGACGAGCGGCAAGGCCGCTTCGAGATCGGCGAGCAGGGCGGCGATGTACGCGGCCTCGGGAATCTCGCCATGGCCTTCATGCGAGTTGAAATCGCAATACGGGCACTTCTTCACGCACCAGGGAATATGGACGTAGAGCGAAAGCGGCGGCGGGTTGCGGAATTCGAGCGTGCCGGCCGCTGCTAGCGCAGACTTGCCCTCCGCGACGATGGGAATGATCCGCGCAGACTTCTTCGTCGGCATCAGAGACTGGCTTGCCAGCGCTCGACAAAGTGCGCCAGCGCCTGGCCG
This sequence comes from uncultured beta proteobacterium, assembly GCA_903917505.1. Next base: position 1,857 of record CAIXAY010000240.1, read on the forward strand.
CGGTGCGAGCGGCGGTTCTTCTCGGCGGCCGGCAGTTCGGCCGCGCTCAGGCCGAGTTCGCGAATGTAGAACAGGGGGTCGTAACCGAAGCCGGCCGTTCCGCGCTCAGCGCTCAGGATCTCGCCGTGCCATTCGCCTTCGGCGATGATCGGCTGCGGGTCGTCGGCGTGGCGGACGAAAACGATCAGCGACACGAAATGTCCGCGGCGATCGGCAATCCCGGCGAGTTCGGCGAGCAACTTCTGGTTGTTGCGCGCGTCCGACTTGGTATCGTCGGCGGCGCTCAGCGCATAGCGCGCCGATTGCACGCCGGGCGCGCCACCGAGCGCCGCGACGCACAGCCCGGAATCGTCGGCGAGCGCCGGCAGGCCGGTCAGCCGCGCCGCATGGCGCGCCTTCTCGAGCGCGTTCTCGACGAAGGTGCAATGCGGCTCGTCGCATTCGGGAACGCCGAGTTGTCCTTGGGGGATCAGTTCCCAGCCGAGCGGCGTCATGATCTCGCCAAGCTCCTTGAGTTTCTTGGCGTTGTTCGACGCGAGGACGACCTTCATGCGGCGGACGGTGTAAAAAGCGCGGCCTTCTGCCGGCCGATCAGTTCAGCAATGCCACCCTCGGCGAGGTCGACCAGCGCGTTCATCTGCGCGCGCGTAAAGGGCTCGCCCTCGGCGGTGCCCTGGATCTCGACGATGCCGCCGCGGCCGGTCATGACGACGTTCATGTCGGTGTCGCAATCGGAATCCTCGGGGTAGTCGAGATCGAGGACCTCCTCGCCCTGGTAGATGCCGACCGAAACCGCGGCGACGTGGTCGAGCAGCGGACTCGCCGCGAGCTTGCCTTCGCCGACGAGCCGCGCGCAGGCGTCGTGCAGCGCCAGCCAGGCGCCGGTGATAGCCGCGCAGCGCGTGCCGCCGTCGGCCTGCAGGACATCGCAATCGAGCGTGATCTGGCGTTCGCCGAGCGCCTTCAAGTCGGTGACGGCGCGCAGCGAGCGGCCGATCAGGCGCTGAATTTCCTGCGTCCGGCCGCTCTGCTTGCCCTTGGCCGCCTCGCGCGCGCTGCGCGTGTGCGTAGCGCGCGGCAGCATGCCGTACTCGGCCGTCACCCAGCCCTGCCCCTTGCCGCGCAGGAAGCCCGGCAGGGTTTCCTCGACGCTGGCGGTGCACAACACCTGCGTGTCGCCCATCTCGATCAGCACCGAACCTTCGGCGTGGCGGGTGAAATTGCGCGTGATACGCAGCGTGCGCATTTGCGCGGCCTGGCGTTGACTGGGACGCATGGGAATTCCTATTTTGAGTATTTCTGGATGGTCGACCGGATTTCGTCGATGGCGCGCTCGATCTCGTCGTCGGTCAGCTCGGTCCGGTAATTGGGGTTGCGCCCGAAGGCATCGAGCCGGGTGGTGATGGTGTCGCGCGGCATGGTCTGCGTGGACACCGCGCTCGAGCCGCTGCTGCCGGCTTCGACGTAATTGTCTTCCCAGCGCACGACGACCATCGACAGGTTGTCGGCGTTCGGACCGCCGCGGATCTCGGCCTGGCCGAGCAGCATCGGCACCGCCTGCATCAGGTTCTCGGATTTGAGCGCGACGGCCATCAACTCGCCCGGCATCGGGCCCCAGACGCCGTCGGTGCACAGCACCAGCACGTCGCCGGTCTCGAGCGGCGTCTTGCGCGAGAACTCGATCTCCGGCGTGTTGGGGCCGCCGAAGCAGCTATAGACCTTGTTGCGTTCCGGATGCACCGCAGCCTGCGCCTCGGTGATCAGGCCCTGATCCATCAGGAGCTGCATGCGCGAGTGGTCGCGCGTATGGCTGAGCACCCGGCCGCCGCGCATCAGGTAGAGCCGCGAGTCGCCCGAATGCGCCCAGTAGGCGATGCTGTCCTGGACGATGCAGGCGACGCAGGTGGTGCGCGGCGAATCCTTGAGGTTGTGGCTGTCGGTGAAATCGAGGATGGCGTGATGCGCATTGAGCATGGCCTTCTGCAGGAACAGGAAGGGGTCGCGGATCTCCGGCTTGGCGTTGCGCTGAAAAATCTCGACCAGGGTCTGCACGGCGATCTGCGCGGCGATTTCCCCGTAATAGTGCCCGCCCATGCCATCGGCAACGACCATCAGCAAGGCATCGCGCGAATAGCAATGGGCCAGCCGGTCCTCGTTGTTCGGCCGCTTGCCCGGCCGGCTTTCCTGGTAAATCGTGAATTTCACTTGGGATCAGTCTTTCGCTTGAAATGGCCGACCACATTGCCGAGCCAAGTCCTTTTCGCCGCTTGCGGCTTGACGACTTTCTCGGTGAGCGCCTTTTGCAGCGAAAAAACGCTCTGCGGCCGATACAGGGGGTTTAGGCACATGCACCAGTCAATGGTTTCGAGCAGGTGATCCGAATACTGTTGATCCCAGCGCACCATGGCCGGCACCAGCTTGTCCTTTTCCATGCGGCTGTCGGCGGCCTGCGGCGCCGAGGCCGCGAGGCTCGCATACATCGATGCGCCGACACTGTAGATATCGCTCCACGGTCCGAGCAATTCGCGCCGGCGATAGTGTTCGGGCGAGGCGAAGCCGGGCGTGTACATCGGTTTCAGCATCGGCGTGTCGCTGGCCAGGGTCTGGCGCGCCGCGCCGAAATCGATGAGCACCGGCGAATAGTCATTTCGCATGTAAATGTTCGACGGCTTGAGATCGAGGTGCAGCAGCTTGTGCGAATGCACTTCGCGCAGGCCGTTGAGCAGCTTGGTGAACACGTTGCGGATGAAATTCTCGGTGATGACGGCACGGTTCTTCTGGATGAACTCCTGCAGCGTGCGCCCGAGCTCGTATTCCATCACCATGTAGACGGTGTCGTTGGCGCGGAAAAAATTCAGAACGCGAATGACGTTGGGATGAGACAGCTTGGCCAGCGCGCGGCCTTCCTCGAAGAAGCACTTCATGCCGTAGCGGAAGGCCGGCAGATGATCGTCCGAAATGACCGGGCGCGTCTCGCCCTCGCCGCGCAGGGCCAGGCTATTGGGCAGATATTCCTTGATTGCGACCAGTTGCCCCTTGGCGTCGGTCGCCAGATAGACGATCGAGAACCCGCCCAGCGAGAGCTGATGCTCGATGCGATATTCATCGAGCTGAAAGCCGGCTGGAAGGGCGTGGTTTGCTTGTTGCGGCATCGGTATCGAAGCTATCATGTGGATTTTCGGCCATTTTCGGGCTTTGGCAGTAGACTGTAAAGCCGCCCTTGATGACCATCAAATGTTCAGGACTCCCATGATCCATAGTATGACCGGTTATTCCGCCCGAACGGTCGATATTGACGGCGGCGCGCTGCATATCGAGCTAAAAAGCGTCAATTCGCGCTACCTCGACTTCCAGTTTCGCGTCAGCGAGGAGTTGCGCGCCGTTGAACCGGCGCTGCGCGAATTGTTCAGCGCCCGGCTGACGCGCGGCAAGCTCGAATGCCGGCTGACTTTTGCGGCGGCCGCGGCGCGCGCCCAGTCGCTTGCGCTCAACGCCGAATTGCTGGCGCGCCTGAAGGCTTTCGAGGCGCAGGTGCTGAGCGAGCTGCCGTTCGCCGCGCCGCTGGCGGTCAACGACGTGCTGCGCTGGCCGGGCATGTTCGGCGACGACACGCTCGATGTCGACGCCCTGCTGCCGGCCTGCCTGACCCTGGCCAAAGACGCCCTTGAAGACTTCAGCGCCAGCCGCTCGCGCGAAGGCGAAAAGCTCGCAACGGTGATTCTCGAGCGCGTCGCGCGCATGCGCGAACTGGTCACCGAAGTCACGCCGAGGATTCCGCAGGCGCAGGCGGCGTTCCAGGAAAAGCTCAAGCAGCGCCTGATCGAGGCGGTCGGCTCGGTCGATGACGAACGCATTCGCCAGGAAGTCGCCGTGTTCGCCGTGCGCATCGACGTCGCCGAAGAACTGGCGCGCCTGTCGACCCACCTCGATGAAGTCGAGCGGGTGCTCAAGGCCGGCGGCACGGCCGGCAAGCGCCTCGATTTCCTGATGCAGGAACTCAACCGCGAAGCCAACACCCTGGGCTCCAAATCGGTC
>CAIXAY010000241.1 GCA_903917505.1 uncultured beta proteobacterium
CGGCAACGCCAACATCAATTCGGCCAAGGGCAGCTACGACGGTCCGGCGCGCTCCTCGACGATAGACGCCAACGACCAGTAGAAATCGGCCGTCGACTACAAGCAACTCGTCGTCGCCTGGCGCAACGGCGCGCCGATCCGCATCAGCGACGTCGCCGATGTCATCGACGGCGCCGAGAACATTCGCCTCGCGGCCTGGGCGGCGCTCGCCGGGGAGCAGCATCCGGCGGTGATCCTCAACATCCAGCGCCAGCCCGGCGCCAACGTCATCGAGACGGTCGATCGCATCAAGGCGCTGCTGCCGCAGCTGCAGGCGGTACTGCCCTCGTCGGTCGACGTGCGCGTGCTGACCGACCGCACGACGACGATACGCGCCTCGGTCGAGGACGTGCGCATCGAACTCCTGATCTCGGTGGTTCTCGTGGTGCTGGTCATATTCGTCTTCCTGCGCAACGTCCCGGCGACCATCATCCCGAGCATCGCCGTGCCGCTGTCCCTGATCGGCACCTTCGGCGTCATGCACCTCGCCGGCTTCTCGATCAACAACCTGACGCTGATGTCGATGACCATCGCCACCGGCTTCGTCGTCGACGATGCGATCGTCATGATCGAAAACATCTCGCGCTTCGTCGAACAGGGCGACACGCCGCTCGAGGCCGCCCTGAAAGGCGCCGAGCAGATCGGCTTCACGATCATTTCGCTGACCGTCTCGCTGATCGCCGTGCTGATCCCGCTGCTCTTTATGGGAGATGTGGTTGGCCGTCTCTTCCGCGAGTTCGCCATCACCCTGGCAGTGGCCATCCTGATTTCGGCGGTCGTTTCGCTGACGCTGACGCCGATGATGTGCGCGCGCCTCTTGCGGCATACGCCCGAAGCGGAACAAAGCTGGTTCTTCCGCAAGAGCGGCGCGTTCTTCGACGAGGTCATTCGCCGCTACGGCAAGATGCTGGCCTGGGTCCTCGACCGCCAGGGCGCGACGCTGATCGTCGCCGTAGCGACGCTGGCGCTCACCGTGCTGCTCTATGTCTTCGTCGCGCGCGGCTTTTTCCCGGTGCAGGACACCGGCGTCATCCAGGGCATCACCGAAGCGCCGCAGTCGGTCTCCTTCGCGGCCATGGCCGAGCGCCAGCAGGCGATCGTCGACGAGGTGCTGATGGACCCGGCGGTCGATAGCCTGTCGTCGTTCATCGGCGTCGATGGCAGCAACACCACGCTCAACAGCGGCCGCGTGCTGATCAACCTGAAGCCCAAGGGCGGCCGCGGCGTTGGCAATCCCGACGCCAGCGCGGTGATCCGCCGCCTGCAGCACAGGCTGGCCGATGTGCCCGGAATCTCGCTGTACATGCAGCCGGTGCAGGACCTGACCATCGAGAACCGGGTGTCGCGCACCCAGTTCCAGTTCAGCGTCGAGGATGCCAATGCCGACGAACTCGCCGTCTGGGTGCCCAGGCTGCTCGCCCGCCTGCGCCAACTGACCATGCTCGTCGACGTCGCCAGCGACGTCCAGGACCAGGGCCTGCAGGCCTATGTCGATATCGACCGGGCCAGCGCCAGCCGCCTCGGCGTGACGCCGGCAGCGATCGACAACGCGCTCTACAATGCCTTCGGCCAGCGCCTGGTGTCGACGATTTTCACCCAATCGAACCTCTATCGCGTCGTGCTCGAAGTCAAGCCCGAATTCAAGCAGGGAATGAGCGCGCTCGACGGCATCTATATCTCGGCGTTAAATGCCAACGGCACATCGGCGCAAGTACCGCTGTCGTCGATCGCGCGCTTCTCGGAACGCAGCATGCCGCTGTCGATCAATCATATCGGGCAATTTCCGGCCGCCACCCTGTCGTTCAACCTCGCGCCCGGCGCCTCGCTCGGTGATGCGGTCAAGGCGATCAACGCCGCCGAAGGCGAACTCGGCCTGCCAGCCAGCATCAAGACCGGCTTCCAGGGCGCCGCGCTGGCTTTCCAGGCCTCGCTCGACAATACCCTGCTGCTCATTCTGGCGGCCATCGTCGTCATGTACATCGTGCTCGGCGTGCTCTACGAGAGCTACATCCATCCGGTCACCATCCTGTCGACGCTGCCCTCGGCCGGCGTCGGCGCGCTGCTCGCGCTGCTC
>CAIXAY010000242.1 GCA_903917505.1 uncultured beta proteobacterium
CCGCCAGCAGGCGGTTGCGCCGCAGGTCGGCGCGCACGACGGGCAGCGGATTGAATGGTGCAAGTCTCATCGCAATGCGCCGTTCTGCAGCGTCAGGAAGCGGTCCATGCGCGCCAGGAGTTCGGTTTCATGCGAGACGACGATGAGGCTTGCGCCTTCCTTCCTGACGAGATCGATCAGCAGCTCGCCGATTTGCCGGCGATGATCCGGGTCGAGGCTGGCCGTCGGTTCGTCGGCCATGACGATGGCCGGGCGCAGCAGCAGCGCGCGGGCAAAGGCGACGCGCTGCTTCTCGCCGCGCGAGAGCAAAGCCGCGCTGCGGCCGAAGGCGCCGATGCCCACCGCGGCGAGCAGATCGCGGGCGCGCCGGCGCAATTCGCCGCTTGGCCGCCAGCGATCGAAACAGGCGGGGAGCAGGACGTTGTCGAGCGCCGAGAGCCCGTCGATCAAATGAAAATCCTGGAAGATCAGCCCGAGTTGGCGATGCCGCCAGCGATCCCGGTCAGCGGCAGGCTGCGCGCAGATATCGGTGCCCGCCCAGCGGATCTCGCCGGCGGCGGGAACGGCGATACCGGCCAGGCAGTGCAGCAGGGTCGTCTTGCCCGCCCCCGACGGGCCGCGCAGGCCGAGGCGGCCGCCGGCCTCGAGATCGAGCGCCGGAATCTCGAACAAGGCTTGCTGCTGCCCGGGAAAGCGCAGCACCAGATCGCGAACCTGCAAGGCACTGCCGCTCATGCTTTGCTCAACTCGGCGTCCACGATGCGCACCTGGCTGACGAAACCGCTTTGCGGATCGGTCCACGAGCCGATTTCCAGGCGGCCTTCGACTTCGATGCGCTGCGCGAAATCGACCGGCGCCAGCGTGCCTTTCAGATAGATGACGACGATGTCGACCGGCCACTGCGCATCCGAGGCGCAGAAAGGACACACCGATACCGGCTCGCGGGTCAGGACGAAGAAGCGGCTCTCCGGCTTGAGCGGCGGCGCCATGAAGCCGCGCATCCGGACCGGCTTGCCGATCAGCGCGATCGCCTGCTGCGAATACTTGATGCCGAGGACGCCGATCGATTGATAAAGCGTGGCGAAGCTCAGCGACTCGGCCGCCCGCGCCAGCGACGAAAACGCCAGCAGCGGCAGCGACAGGAAAGCGCGGCGTCCGGATAGGATCGGCCGCCGTTCGACCTCGTTCCGGCGCCGACCGCTCACTTCTTCCCGGCGCGCGCCGGCGCGAGCGAGAGCGCATCGGCCATGACGCGGAAGAGCTCGGTGTTTTCCATCTGGCCGTGAATTTCCTGCGCGCCCGGCCCGATCGCCGTGAGGATCACGTCGTCGCCCGAATGCACGCCCTGGTTGGCGGCCCGCGGGCCCTTGTTCGGCAGGTTGCCTTCGTGCAGGACGGCGCCCGGAACGTTCTTGTACTTCTCGTTGGCGACCATCACGCCGTCGGCGTTCTTGATCGCCGGGACAAACTCGCCGTCCATGAACGGCGCGTAGGTGTCGTAGTAATCGGGCGTCGCGCCGAACACCAGGCGGATGCGCCGCGACACATCGACGCGGTTCGGATAACCGTCGGCGTCGGGCGCCGGGTAGTTGGGGAAGCCCGCGTCCTCGTAAGTGCCGACCTTGTTGCGCAGCTCGCCGGCCGGTGCGTCGTCATTGACGGTGCCGATCACGCTGACCGGATGCGCATGATCCGCCGTGACCAGGATCAAGGTCTTGTTGCCGCGGGCGGCGGACCAGTCCTTGGCCAGCCTGACCGCATCGTCTAGCATGATGGTGTCGTAGATGGCGCGTTCCGGATCGAGCGAATGCGAATATTTGTCGATGCGCGCCGACTCGACCATCAACACGAAGCCGTTCTTGTTGCGCGAGAGGACCTTGAGCGCCGCGCGCAGTTCCTCGACGACGTCGGGCTGGTCGGGAAAGCTCTCGACGCTGCCCTTCTTGAGGAATTTCAGGTCGAGCGCACCGTCCACGTTGCCGGTGTTGTAAAGGCCGAGCAGCCTCGTCGTCTTCGGGTCGTCGGC
>CAIXAY010000243.1 GCA_903917505.1 uncultured beta proteobacterium
GTACTGGCCGCGATAGGCATTGAAGTCATAGTCGAGGAGAATCGGGATCTCGCCTGAAATGACGCGAGCATAAGAGGTCTGCTTCGGCACGATCGGCTGGTTCTTCGCCAGTGCCTTGAAGAACTTGATGGCCGGATCGAGGTTCTCGTAAGTGCCGCCGAGCGCCAGGTTGACCGCCATCACACCGAGCTGGCCGACCGCGGCCGAGGTCGGGTCGAGATACCCGACCATGCCTTTGTACTCGGGCTTGAGCAGGTCGGCCCAGCTCTGCGGCACCGGGATTTTGCCCAATGCGGCGGTATTGATGAACAGGCCCAGGGTCCCCGAGTGGATGGTGAACCAGTTGCCGTTCGGGTCTTTCAGATCGGCCGGAATCTTTTCCCAGCCCTTCGGCTTGTAGGGCGTCAGCACGCCGGCGTCGCGCGCCGGATCGGCCGCAATCCCGCCGAGATAGACGACGTCGGCCACCGGGTTGGCCTTCTCGGCGATCAGTGCGGCGATCGCCTGTCCGGAGTTCTTGTTGTCGGGCGGCACCTGGATGGAAAGGCGCGCGTTGATCGCTTTCAGTTGCGATCCCCAGTCGGCCCATTCGGGCGGGCAGTTGTAGCAGATGGCGCGCTGCTGCGCGAAGGCCGGACTCAAGCTCAGCAACGCGGTCACGGCCAGCGCTGCCACGATGACACTACGATTGATGTTCAGAAAATTCATGACCGTTCTTCTCCTTCAGAGGGTTGGGGCTGCGAGAGGGGAATCTTCTGTCGACACACTGTCGATAGAATTCTACAGGATGGCGGCACCATATTTCATTTCGGTGACAATCGTAGCGCGCCTCCTATTGGATGGGTTTTTGCAGGACATTGCGTATGACCGCGTAATGGCCGTCGTCGACGGGAATGAAGCGCGTCGATCGGAAACCGGCGAGCAGATCGTGCAGGGACTGCGTCGCCGCATCGCCGAAAAATGCGGCGCGAATCTGTTTGCGCAGGGATTCGCACAATTGCCCGCGATAGACAAAAGGGTCGTAAGGAATCGGATCCGATTTCCAGAGTATGCGCACCCGGCTTGCCGGCAGCGTGCCCGCGACATGGGCCTGCTCAAGCTGGGTCGAAGCGATGAAAGCCGCATCGACCTCGCCGCGGGCGAGTTCGAGCGCCGACTTGGCGTGACTGCCGGAAAACGATACCGCGCCGAAATAGGCTTCCAGCGACATGCCGAGCTGCGGCGTGATCTCCTTGCGCGGCAACAGCGAACCGGAGGTGCTGCCCGGATCGGTGAGCGCCAGCCGCGCGCCCTTGAGCGAGGCGATCGTGGTGAAGCCGCTGCCGGCGAGCACGACCAGCATCGATTGGTAGTTCGGTCCGGTGACCTGGAAAACGCCTTCCTGTTTCTCCGTGGTGGCAAACGCGGTGATGCGTTCATCGCCCTTCCTGGCCTCGACATAGGTCGCCGGTCCGAGCAGGGCGATGTCGATGCCGCCCGCCAGCAGGCCTTCGACGACCGCAGCATGAACCGGCCCCTATTTTTCTGGACACGAATTTGGGGTAAAACCGTGTCTGGAAAAAGGAGTTTGAAATGCTGAAAGAGAAGGATGAAACGGGGGTTGCGCCGGGGTTGCTGCAAGGAGCGCGTAGCGCGACTGGAGGCGA
>CAIXAY010000244.1 GCA_903917505.1 uncultured beta proteobacterium
AACTCTTGCTCAACATTATTGAGGTCAATATGTTTGAAAAAATCCAACTCGATAAGCTTGTCTTCGACGCCGTATCACACTTTCCAGACGACCCCGCCGATAACCAGTTGATTTTGATATGAAATCAACCGGACAGATGTGATAGCGTATCTTTCGCCGCAGGCCAATTTAGGAGATGTTGTTATGCGCCGCCCTGAACAAGGTTTTACCCTGATTGAACTCATCGTCGTGATTTCGATTGTCGGCATCCTCGCCTCGATCGCCTTGCCGCGTTTCATGAACGCCCAGCGGGACGCGCGCATCGCCAAGGTCTTCGCGCTCAACGGCAGCATTCGCGCGGCAGCGTCTCTCGCGCATGCTCGCTGTCTTCTCGACCAGGCGGCCAACCCGGCCGGGGCCTGCACCGCCGCGGGCGGCACCGCCGCGATGGAAGGGGTGGCGATCCCGATGATCGACGGGTATCCGCAGGCCAACGCTGCCGGGATCATTGCGGCGGCCCAACTCGACGCGACGACCGATGCGCTGACGATTTCGGCGGGGGGGCCCGGCGCAAACCAACTGATTACGATCGACCTGATCGGTGCGCCTACCCCGGCGACCTGCCGCATCAGCTATACCTCGCCGACCGCAGCGGGCGTAGCGCCGGTGATTGCCGTGCCCTTGACGGCCGGCTGCTGATTTCTTGTGGAGAATTTGCCAATGAAGAAGCAAAGCGGTTTTACTCTGATCGAACTGATCGTAGTCATCGTGATTCTCGGGATATTGGCTGCAACGGCCTTGCCGAGATTCGTCGATTTGTCGGTCGATGCGCATAATTCGGCGGCGCAAGGCGTCGCCGGCGGAATCGCCTCGGGAACCGCGATCAACACCGCCGTTTGTCTGGCACGCGGAATCGCCAGCGGCGCGCCGTGCAACCCGCTCAACGTGGCCAACGTTTGCACTTCGGCGCTGTTGTCTCCCTTCGTCAGCGGCGTTACCTTGCAGGACACCGCGCCGACGGGCGATCAAACGTTCCAGATCGGCGGCGCCGGTGACTGCCGGGCGGCGACCACCGTCACCTGTACCGTGACCCCGAGCGGAACCGGCGTCACGGCGGCCAACGCGACGGTATCCTGCGCGCGCTAGCCTTGATGCGCTGTACTGAAAATAACGGGCGAGAATGAGGCGGCCAACCCGAAGACCGGCACGATGGGCCGATCTTCAGGCGGCACGCGGGTAAAGATCGGTCATCTGTTTTTTGGGGGGTGTGATGGCGGGGAGTGAGTCGTGTCCGGACTCGTTTCCTCGCTCGAGCCGTGCGGGCCGGCAAGAAAGAGCCGCTGCACCGGACGAGCGTGGCTTTACCCTGATCGAAATGATCGTGGTGATGATTATCGTCGCGATCATCGCGGTAGCCGTCATTCCCCGTTTCGCAAGCCGCAGTGATTTTGACGCGCGCGGATTCTACGACGCGACGCTTTCCATTCTGCGCTATGCCCAGAAATCTGCCGTCGCCCAGCGACGCAACGTCTGCGTGGGCTTCGGCGCGGCGACGGTCTCGTTGACAGTCGCTTCCGCATTCGGCGGTGCCTGCGACACGCCATTGACCGGGCCGAACGGCGTTGCGCCCTATGCGCTGTCGGCGCCGAGCGGCGTCGCTTTTGCTGCGATGCCGGCAAATTTCAACTTTCTGTCATCGGGTGCGGCCTCGCTCGGACAAACGTTCAGCGTGACGAATTATCCGGGCAAGACCATCACCGTCATCGCGGCCACCGGCTATGTACAAGAGAACTAAGCCCGCACAGTCGGGAATTTCACTGATCGAACTCATTCTGTTCATCGTGATCATCGGCGTCGGTATCGCGGGAATCACCGTCACCTATGACACGGTGGTGCGCCATAGCGCCGATCCCATGGTGCGCAAGCAGGCGCTCGCCATCGCCGAGTCGATGCTGCTGGAGATCGAACAGCAGGCCTTCACCTGGTGCGATCCGCAGGATGCCAATGTGACGACGGCAACGAGCGCTGCCGGCTGCGCGCTGGCGGCCAACAATCAGGACAACCTCGGCGGTCCGACGCCGAATACCGAAACGCGGGGCAACGCCGCCAATCCCTTCGACAACGTAGCCGACTACAGTGGCTTTGCCGCGGCGGCGAGCGACATTATCGGCAACAATGCGGTGGCCGGTTACGCCGTTGCCGTGGCCATCACTCGGGCCGGCGGCATTGCGCCGTATGCGGCGTTTCCCGCCGATGCGGTGCTGCGCATCGCGGTTACGGTCAGCGGGCATGGCGAACTGATCACGCTGGTCGGTTACCGTGCGCGCTACGCGCCGAACGCGGCAGGCTGATGTCATGAGTCGATGGCCGCCACGTCGCCAGCCAGGCTTCACGCTGATCGAAATGATCATGGTGATCACCATCACCGGCATCATCGCCGCGATGGTCGCGGTGTTCATCCGCCAGCCGGTCGAAGCCTATGTCGATACGGCCCGCCGGGCGGGCCTGGCCGACATCGCCGATACGGCGGTGCGGCGCATGGGCCGGGATTTGCAGGGGGCGCTCGCCAACAGCGTGCGGGTCGCCGGCGGCGGGCAGTTTCTTGAATTGATTCCGATTCGCGATGGCGGGCGCTATCGCGCCGAGGTCGGCACCGCGCCCAGTGATGATCCACTCGATTTTACCAACGCCGCCGACAACCGCTTCGACGTGCTGGGGCCACCGGTCACCGTTTCGGCGGGCGATAGCCTGGTGGTCTACAACCTCGGTATTCCGGGCGCCAGTGCCTACGATAATCCGCTGACCAATCGCCGCGTTGCGACAGCGGGCGGGGCGACGGTGACCTTCACTGCGACAGCGAGTCCGCTGCCCTTCGCTTCACCGGGCAGCCGTTTCCAGATCGTCGGCACGCCGGTTTCCTTAGCCTGCGATCCCGGCACGGGAACGCTGTGGCGCTATTCCGGTTATGCCTTCCAGGCGGCGCAGCCGGCCGCGCTCGCCACGCTCGACGGATTGGCCGGAGCAAGCAAGGCCGCGCTGGCGACCAGCGTGACGGCGTGCAATTTTGCTTACGGCGCGGGTGTGCTTCAGCATGACGGGCTTGTTTCGATTGCGCTGAGCATTACTCAATCCGGTGAAACGGTGGCGCTCCAGTATCAGGTCAACGTGGATAACGCGCCATGAGAAGCATGTCGATTCCGGTCGGCACCAAGCGTGCGGCAAGCGTGGGATTCGTCCTGCCCAGCGCTATCTTCCTGCTGGTCATTCTGGCGGCGCTGGCGGCGTTCATGGTCATGATCTCGACGACGCAAAGTGCGACGTCGGCCCAGGACGTGCAGGGTGCGCGCGCTTATCATGCGGCCCGCGCGGGACTTGAATGGGGGCTGTATCAGGTTCTCGATCCGACCAATGCCACGGTGGTTCCGCCCGCAGCGCCGGCCTGGCCGAATATGCCAGGTTGTCCGGCGGCAACGGTATTGACGGTCGAGGGGTTTGGCGTCGCGGTGAACTGCGTTTCGAGCGATTATTCCGAAGCCGGCCTCAACCGGCGCATCCGGGTGTTCCGCCTGGTCTCGACGGCGAGTCTCGGGGTTGTCGGCACGGCGCCGTATATCGAACGCGAAGTTGCGGTCACTGCAAGCAAATGCCGGGCGCTCGACGGGGCGGCGCCGGATTACGCGTGTCCATGATCGGGGTGAATGCGATGCCTGTCTTGCTGTTTTCCAGCTTCCTCGCCTCGGCCAGAAAATCCGCGCGAATTCTGTCGGTCTGCATCGGCGCCTGCCTGCTGCTTCCCGCCGGTGCTTTCGCTGCCACTTACGGTTACGCTTCGACACCGCTCGCCTGGATCAACAATGCCACCCATACGGATGTGACTTGGGGCGGCGCCGCGCAATGCAGCGGCGGCTGGAATTCGACGCCGGTCGACGATGACCTGACGGCGCCGATCAACATCGGATTTTCCTTCGCTTTCGGCGCGACGGCTTACACGACGGTCAAAGTCATGTCGAACGGCCGCCTCGAGTTCGGCGCCAGTACCTATTGCGGTTATGGTACGGAGGTGATCGGTCCGCCACCGAGCTACCCCTATCCGTATCCCGATGCGAACATGAACAACACGATGCGCGTCTACGGTGCCGATTTCTGTCCCGGCGGCGCGGCCGCGCCGTGCGCAGGCCGCGTCACTTATGCGCAGCTCGGGACGGCGCCGTACCGTGCTTTCGTGGTGACCTGGTCGCAGATGAAGGAATGGAACAGCGGCAGCAGCCTGTTCAACGTGCAGATCATTCTCTACGAAAACGGCGATTTCGTTTATCAGTACAAGGACATCGCCAATGTCTCGCAGGGCGTCGGCCAGACCGGCTATCAATTGACGACCGCCGACTACCTCATTGTCGATGCGACGACGGTCAATTCACTGGCGTATTCGGCAATCCGCTTCTTCAAGCCGACCGCCCCGATCGCCGAATACCGCTTTGACGAATGCAGTGCCGGCGCTTCCGGAAGCGTGCTCGATTCGAGCGGCAATAATTTGCACGGCTCGCCGAGCGGCGGCGTCACGGCGGGTTCCGGCGGCATCATCTGCACGGGATACAACTTCAACGGCAGCAACGCCTATATTACGGTCCCGGATACCGCGCTCCTGAATCAGCCCTATGTGTCGGTGGCGGCCTGGGTGCGTCATAACGCCGCGTCGTTCAAGACCTGGGAGACCATCCTGGCCAAGGGCGACTCCACCTATCGCCTGCACCTGAATGGCGGCTGCAGCATCAACGGAATCACCACGGGCAATGCCTTCACCTTCGGATTCAACGCCGGTTGCGGCAATGCCGATCTGAACTCGGGCATTGTCCCGGTGGCCGGCCAGTGGTATCACGTCGTCGGTACCTACGATGGTGTCACCATCAAGATCTTTGTCAATGGCGTGCTGATGAATTCGCAGGCGCTCGCGACCACCATTGGCACCAACACCTACCCGCTCTATCTCGGCGAAAACGCCCAGCAGACCGGTCGTTACTGGTCGGGCGACATCGACGAAGTCAAGATCTTCAATCGCGCGCTGCCCGACAACGAAGTGCTGTCGATGTACGCCAATGAATCGCAGGGTCTGCAGCGCGACGGCAGCCTGCGGCTTTGCGCGGCGTGCAATGCCGCTCTAGGAAATTTCAACGCGTTTGACACGAGCATGGCCGCCGGGTCGGTCACCGGCGTGATCCGCACCAAGATCGCCGGACTGCCGCTGGTCAGTAGCACGGACAACATCGACGTGGTTGCGCTGAACGCGGGCGCGCTGACGCCGTTTACCGGCAATGCCACCGTGCAATTCCTCGATGCGCACGACAATTCCGGAGCGATGGATGCGAAAGGTTGCCGCTCGTCGTGGACATTGATTTCGACGGACGCCGGTCTGTCGGCTTTCACCTTCGCTTTTTCCGGCCAGAATCGACTCTCGCTGCCGGCGATCACCCCGGTCAATGCCTGGCCCGAAGTGCGCGTCAAGGTCATCAACGCCGTGACGACGACAAATTATGGCTGCTCGAACGACGCCTTCGCGATCCGGCCGTCCTATCTCAACATCAGCGGCGCGACGGCCAAGGACACGGACTGGCTGAGCGCCGGCTCGACACGAGCGCTGACCAACACCGCCGCGAGCGGCGGCAATGTGCATGCCACCGGCACGCCCTTCTCCCTCGGCGGACTGGTCGCGAAGAACGCCGCCGGCGTCACCACCAGCAATTATCAGGGCCAGCCGGCGCTCGTGCCGGGCAACCTGATCCTGCCCGACCCGGCCTATTGCGACGCCAACGGCTACACCTGCGTGCCGGGTAATTTCAGCGTCGCGAGCTGGGGCTATGCGAGCGGAACGCTGTCGAGTACCACGGCCACGTACAGCGAAGCGGGCGCTTTTAGCTGGGAAGTCGAGGACCGGACCTTCGCCAAGGTGGATATGGCCGACTCGAGCAAGTCGCAGCGCTATTTCCGCTCGAACGCGGTGATCAACACCGGCCGCTTCGTGCCGGCGAGCTACCAGCTGGTGCTCAACACGCCGGCCTTGCAGACCTTCGGTTCGGCGTGCGCGGTGCGCAGTTTCACTTACCTCGGACAGCCCTTCGGTTATGCCACGACCCCCGCGGTCGGGGTCACGGCGATGAACGGCATGGCGGCGCCGGCGGCCACGCACAACTATCTCGGTGCCGCCGCCGGCGGTCTCTGGAAACTCGCGTCGTCGATGGCTTACAGCAGCGCGACCTGCAGCGCGCCAACCCAGACCTGCGCGCTGATAAGGCAGGCCGGGACGACCCGGTTCACCACGACCTATGCGCTTGGCACCGCGACGCCGGGATGGGACGGCAGCAACCTCGCCACGCAGACCGGCAATGCGACGATTGCCTCCGCCAACAACGGGGCGGGAACGCTGGCCTTCGGTTCGACCGACAAGCTGGTTCTTTACCGCGATGCGGCGGCGCCACGCGCGCCCTACACGGCGGCCGCCACGCTGGCGCTGCAGCTCGACGACTACAGCGAGGGCGGCGCGTTTCCCGCGAGTTGCGCCAGTGCGCCGTCGATATCCGGGAATCCGACCTGCATCAGCGGTACCCTGGCCGCGACGCCGCTGGCCTTCGATGCGGGCAGCATCTTCCGCTACGGTCGCCTGCGGCTCGGCAACGCTTACGGTTCGGAGCTGCTCGATTTGCCGATTCCACTTGAAGCGCAGTATTGGGATGCCGGCGGCTATTACGTGACCAATGCCGGTGACAGCTGCACGAGCTTCAATGTCTCGAGCATTGTTCTCGCCGGCTTTACGCAGAATCTCGCCGCCTGCGAAACGCAGCTTGCGCCGACGGGTACGCAGACTCTGGCCGGCGGGCGGCTTGCCTTGCGCTTGACCCGACCCGGCGCCAACAATGACGGCAGCGTTGGTCTTGCGCTCAACGTCGGCAGTGTAGCTGCCGGATCGACCTGTGTCGGCGCCGCCGCGACGCCGGCGACCGCCGCCAGCCTGCCGTGGTTCGGCAACGCCAACCCGAGCGGGCGAGCGACCTTCGGCGTATATAAGACGCCCTTGATTTATCGCCGGGAGAATTATTGATCCGCGCTGCGGGCCTGCCTTGACGCTGCGGAAACAAATGTGCATTGCATTGAAATTTTGTGAAATAATCCGTTGTTATTGAGTTAGTTAATACGTATTCTTAAACAAGAAGTATAAGTACTGGAGCAGGGATGTTCGAGTTCTCCCCCGTTCGACGCAAGCCGGGTTGGCTGGCGATCTTGCCGCAAGGCAAGCGCATTGCGCTCGCGCACGTGGTGCGCGGCCCCGGCGCGCGTCCGGAAATTCGTCTGCTCGATTCCTTTGCCGTCGAGACCAGCGAGCTTGAGGCCTTGCAGCGGCTGCGCTCGGCGCGTCAGCTCAAGTCCTACGCTTGCACGACGCTGATGCCTGCCGGTGAATACCATATCGCCCAGCTCGATGCGCCCAATGTTCCGGTGCAGGAGCGCAAGGAGGCGCTGCGTTGGGCACTCAAGGGAATGGTCGATTATCCGCTCGAGACCGCTTGCGTCGACGTGTTGGACATTCCGATGCAGGGCGTCGGGCGGCAGGCCAGCGTGTTTGCCGTCTCAGCCGCTGAAGACCTAGTGCGCGCGCGCGCCGGCCTGTTCGACGCGGCCGGGATTCCGCTGCAGGCCATCGACATCGCCGAACTCGCGCAGCGCAATGTCGCAGCGCTGCTCGAGGAAGAAAATCGCGGGCTGGCGTTTCTCAGGCTCGATGATACAGGCGGATTGTTGACGCTGACTTTCCACGGCGAGCTGATCGCCATGCGGCGCGTCGATGTCTCGGCCGTGCAGTTGAATGGAAGTGATCTTGCGCGGCGCGCCCAAGCGATGGAACGGCTGGTGCTCGAACTGCAGCGCAGCCTCGACAACTTTGACCGGCAGTACAGTTTCATTTCCATCTCGAAATTGGTCTTTGCCATGGACCCGCTCGTCGAAGGCCTCGCCGCGGCGCTCGGCGAGAATATCTACGTGCCGGCGCACGAAATGGACCTGGCTTCGGTGATGGATTTTCCGGCCGTTCCGGAACTGCGCGATGCCCAGCACCAGGCGAAGCACCTTCTGGCGATTGGCGCGGCTTTGCGAACGCTGCGCGCCGATGAGGTGAGCGCGTGAGTCAGCAGATCAACCTCTACGCGCCGCGGCTGCGGCCGCGTCATGAACTCGCCACGGCGCGCAATCTGGGCATCGCCGCCGCGGCGCTGCTGGTGCTGATGACGGCCCTTGCCAGCTATGCACGCTTCGAAGCCAGCCAGGATGCGGCAGCAGCCGCGGTCTCGCAGAAACAGCTCGCCGCTGCACAGGAAAAAATGACTGCGCTCAGCAAGCTCGTTGCGGAACGCCGGATATCGCCGGCCCTGACGGCCGAAGTCGAAGCCGCCAAGGCGATGCTGACGGCGCGCACCGAGATCATGGGCGCGCTGGATTCGGGCAAACTCGGCAATACCGCCGGTTTTTCGGCGTTCATGTCCGGTTTCGCGCAACACGCGCAAAATGATTTGTGGCTGACCGGATTTACCGTGAGTGCCGGTGGCGAGGAAATCGAAATTCGCGGACGCCTGCTCGATCCGGCCAAGCTGCCGGTTTATGTGCAGGGTTTAAGCCGCGAGGCGGTGTTTCAGGGACGCCGTTTTGCGGCGCTGGAAATGCGTGACGTCGATCCCGAGAGTCAGAAGACATCCGATGTCGTCAAAACGGCTGCCGTTCCTGACGTTCAGCCCGTTTCCAAATTGCCGCGTTTTGTCGAATTTGTGCTGCGTTCGGAAAACAGTGAGGCAACGGACGGCACACGCAGCGGGGGCAAGCGATGAAGGATCAATACGCTAAATTGGTCACCCGCTATGACGCGCTGCAGCTTCGCGAACGCTGGCTGGTGGCCGTGGCGGTGCTGAGCGGGATCGTGCTGCTCGGCTACACCCTCGTCGTCGAACCGGCGCTGAAACGTTCGCAACTCGCACAGCGCAGCATCGTTGAACAGCGCGCGCAACTGGCCATGATGCGCGAGCAGAGCGTTGCCCTGCAGTCGCCGGAACGCGATCCCGATGTCGCCGCACGCGCCGAATTGGCGAGTCTCAAGAAACAACTGGACGAGATCGGCGGCCGCCTCATCGCCGTGGAAAGTTCGCTGGTTCCGCCGCAACGCATGGCCGGCTTGCTCGAAGACATGATCGGGCGCAGATCGAGCCTGCGTTTGCTCAGCCTGAAGACCTTCGCGGTGACGCCGCTGCTCGAGAAGAAAACGGGTGTCGAACAAGCGGTGACGGAAAGATCCGTGGACAATCCGGCAAGTTCTTCGGCCGGCCTCTTTAAGCATGGCATCGAGATCAAGCTGGAAGGCAGCTACCAGGAACTGGCCGCGTATCTCGACCGGCTTGAGCGGTCGAAGTTGAAGCTGATCTGGAGCAGCGTTTCGCTTTCTGCCAACCGGCATCCGAAGCTGGTGCTTACGCTGACCGTCTATACCTTGAGTCTGGATCGCGCATGGCTGATCGTATGATACGCCACCGTCTTGGATTTCTTCTGGTGCTCTCTGTACTGGCGGGGGGTTTGCCGGCACAAACGGGTGTTGCCGATCCGACCCAGCCGCCGCTCGGCTTTTCCGTTCCGGTGCCGGATGCAGGGGAAGTCACAGGCCCTGTGTTACAGTCGGTGCTGATTCCAAAGAAGGGCAAACCGGTTGCCATCATCGGCGGGCAACAGGTCAGGCTCGGTGAAATGTACGGCGAAAGCCGCCTGACCAAGCTGTCCGAACGGGAAGCCGTTCTCGAGGGGCCGGCCGGAATCGAGCGTCTGCTGCTAACGCCGGGCATTGAAAAAACCTACATCATTACGAGATCGCCTGCGGCCAGACGCGCGCAGAGCGGGGGCAAACCATGAAGCGAAAACTGATTCTGCTGGCGCTACTGCTCCTTTCGGGATGTGCGACACATCAGAAAGATCCGGGAGTCACCTTCGACCGCATCGGAAAAGAGCTGCAGGGCGCCCTTGCGGCCAAACCCAAATCGAGCGAGGAAGCGGTCAATCAGGCCATGGTTCCGCCCTTGCAGCTCGATTTGCCGGATTCGGCGAAGAGCGTCGAGCCGCGCTTCGATCTGGCCGTAAGCAACGCACCGGCAAGCCAGGTTTTCATGGCGCTGGTCAGCGGGACGCGCTACAGCATGCTGATCACGCCCGACGTGTCGGGCAGCATCACGGTGAATCTCAAGAACGTGACCGTGCGCGAGGCGCTCGAAAGCTTGCGCGACCTTTACGGCTACGAGTTCAGGTTTCAGGGGACGCGCATCTACATTCAGCCCAACACCATGCAGACCCGCGTTTTCCGGATCAATTATCTGGACGGGAAACGCAAGGGCGAATCCGAAGTGCGGGTCACCTCCAACACCATGACTTCAACTGCGCACCCAAGTACGGGGAGCACGAATGTGCCGACAACACCTTCCGTTCCGGGGTCCGCCGGCGGCGTCGTCTCGGGGCCGCCGAGCAGCAAGATCTCGACTACCACCTCAAGCGATTTCTGGCACGATCTGAACAGCGCCCTCACCAGCATCGTCGGCACCCAGGACGGACGCGCGGTAATCGTGAATCCGGGTCCTGGCGTGGTGCTGGTCAAGGCGTTTCCGGCCGACCTGCGCGCGGTCGAGAATTACCTGCGGATTACCCAACTGATCGTCGAGCGGCAAGTCATGCTCGAAGCTAAGATCATCGAAGTTGCGCTCAACGAAGAATTCCAGGCAGGCGTGAACTGGAATCAGTTTGCCGGAACGAATAATCGCGTTGCCTACGGTGTCGTGCAGCCGGGAACGCTCTTGAACACTCCCAACAGTGCCGGTCTCGACAGCGCGGGGATTCTCCAGAAAGGGGCGGGCGCTAACATCGGCCCGGGCGTTGGTGTCTTGGCGGGTGCCGGTGGCCTTGCGGCCGCAACCGCGCTGGGCAAAGGTTTCTTCGGGCTGGCCTTTCAAAGCGCCAACTTTTCGGCGCTGCTCAATTTCCTGGAAACCCAAGGCAGCGTCCAGGTGCTTTCGAGTCCGCGCATTGCCAGCATCAACAACCAGCAGGCGGTTCTCAAGGTGGGTACCGACGATTTCTTCGTGACCAACGTGAGCTCGACCGTCACCTCGACTGGCACCAGCAACGTGACCACGCCGTCGATCACCCTGCAGCCGTTCTTTTCCGGGATCGCCCTGGATGTGACGCCGCAGATTGACGAGGAAAACAATATCGTCCTGCATGTTCACCCGTCGATCAGCGTGGTACAGGCAAAACAGACGGTCATCGATCTTGGCAACCTCGGCGTCTTCACGCTGCCGCTGGCCAGCAGTTCGGTCAATGAAACCGATAGCATCGTGCGCGTACAGGACGGCAACATCGTTGCCATCGGCGGCTTGATGAAGCAGGAGCAGGTCTTGGATTCGAACGGCTTGCCGGGGACGACGGCATCGTCGGGCTGGGGATTGCTGTTCGGGGCACGCAACAGCTATCTGAAGAAACGCGAACTGGTGATTCTGATCAAGCCGACGATCATTCACAATGAATCGAGCTGGAATGACGATCTGATCGAGACGCAATTCCGTACGCAACAACTCGACCCGCGCCTGGGACGACCGCAGGTTAGCCAGTAATGTTGTTCTCGTTGCGGAGCCGGCGTTGTATCTGAAACATTTCGGTCTGACCGAGCTGCCTTTCGGCATTACTCCGGATACGAGTTTCGCCTATCTGGTCCAGGATCATCAGGAAGCGCTCAATACGCTGCTGCTGGCGCTCAACGAAGGCGAGGGCTTCGTTAAGATCAGTGGTGAAGTCGGCACCGGCAAGACCCTGCTTTGCCGGCGCCTGTTGCAGATGCTGGGCGACGGCTGGGTGACCGCGTATCTGCCCAACCCCAATCTCGATGCGAAGACGTTATTCCTGGCGCTGGCCGAGGAACTGGGTATTCCGGATGTGGCGGGGCTCGATCAGTTCCATCTGATCCGGCGCATCAACCAGGTGCTGCTCGACTATGCCCAGGCCAAGAAGCGGGTCGTCGTGTGCATCGACGAGGCGCAGGCGATGCCGGTCGAAACGCTGGAAGCCTTGCGCCTGCTCTCGAACCTCGAAACCGAAAAGACCAAGCTCGTGCAGATCGTCCTGTTCGGTCAGCCCGAACTCGATCAGAAGCTGCACCGTCCGGAAGTGCGCCAGTTGCTGCAGCGCATCGCTTTTCACTACCGGCTGGGCGGCTTGAAAAAGAGCGAAGTTGGAAACTATGTCGCGCACCGCCTACGCGTTGCCGGCTATCGCGGCGAGGGGCTGTTCACCGCGGCGGCACTGCGCGCGCTGCATCGCGCGAGTGGCGGAACGCCCCGCCTGATCAACATCCTGGCGCACAAGTCGCTGATGTCGGTTTTTGGCGAGGGTCGTCAGACCGCCAAAGTGCGTCACGTCAGGCTTGCGCGCAAGGACACCGAAGGCGCGCGCCACGTAGGATGGCTGTGGGGATGAGCATGTCGATGAGGTGGTCATGAGTCTGATCAACCAGATGCTGCAGGATCTCGATGCGCGCAGGGCGGCGCATGGCTCCGGCACTGATCTGCCGAACGATGTGCGCCCTTTGCCGAAGCCTCCCGCTTCACGCTTGCCGCTGGTTTTGGCCGGCGCGCTGCTGATCGTTCTGGCCGGTGGCTTCGCGGCCTATCCATGGTGGACGCAGCAGGCTGCTTCGGTGCCCGCTGCTGCCGTGCCCGTCGTAATCGAAGCGGTCGCGCCGCCGCCGGCACCGCCTCCCGCCGTCGCCCCATCCGCGTCCGAACCGGTGAGCACTCCGCAGCCCACCTTGCCATCGGACAAGCCCGAAGCCGGTCTGCGCATGGCCGATCGCATTGAGCTGCCGGCGACCACGAAAGAGCTGCCGAAGTCTTCCGGTCCTGCGGTTTCGCCGCCGGCAGCGCGGCCGGCCGCCGTTTCGCCGCAGCCGCCGGTGCCTGCCGAGAAGAAATCCACTGACCAGCGCAACAAGAACGAAGTCGCCGAGCGACCGCCGCGTGCGCCCGTCGCTGTCGCGGCGCAAGACGTTGCGGCGCGACCGGCGAAGGCGCCGATGATCGAAAGAACGGATTCCGTGGGAACGCCGCGCGACCGCGCCGAAAGCGAATACCGCAAGGCTATCGTCGCGGTCAACCAGGGACGGGTGCCGGAGGCCCTCGAGGGCTTGCGCAACGCGTTGCGCCAGGACGGCATGCATGTCGCTTCGCGGCAGCTGCTGGTCAAGCTGTTGCTCGAGGCCAGGCAGCCGGATGAAGCGGTGCAGGTTCTTCACGATGGCTTGCAGGGGCAGCCGGCGCAGATTGGCTGGGCAATGAGCCTCGCCCGTTTGCAGCTCGAGCGCGGCGATGTCTCGGCGGCCTGGCAGACCCTCGATGCATCCTTGCCCGCCGCCGGCGGCAGCGCCGATTATCAGGGCTTTGCGGCGCACGTCCTGCAACGGCTCGGGCGTAACCGCGAATCTGCCGAACACTATCTGGCCGCAACCCGGCTCTCGCCAGCAGAAGGTCGCTGGTGGCTGGGCCTGGGTTTGGCGCTAGAGGCCGAGGGACGTTCCGTCGAAGCGCATGAAGCTTTTCTGCGCGCCAGGGCAAGCGGAACACTGGCCGGCGAACTTGCGTCGCTAGTCGAACAGAAACTGCGCAAGCCGGCCAATTAGCGGCTTGCGCCAGCCCGGTGAGTTGCCTTGCCGATTACGCCGCGTCAAATTTTGCGCTCTGCCGCGCGCCGCATGCTTCGGATTGGCGCCGCGGCTGCTAGAATCGGCGTTTTACAAGACGACTAAGAATTGCCATGCACCCGGATTACCTCGAAAAAATTCTCAATGCGCAGGTCTATGATGTGGCCATCGAGACGCCGCTGGATTTCGCTCCCAACCTCTCGGCCCGCATCGGCAACTCAATCCTGCTCAAGCGCGAGGACATGCAGCCGGTTTTCTCGTTCAAGCTGCGCGGCGCCTACAACAAGATCGCCCGGCTGTCGCCCGAGCGCCTGAAGCGCGGCGTCATTTGCGCGTCGGCCGGGAACCACGCGCAAGGGGTGGCGCTGTCGGCGGCCAAGATAGGCTGCCGCGCGGTGATCGTGATGCCGACGACGACACCGGCGATCAAGATCGACGCGGTGAAGAGCCGCGGCGGCGAGGTGGTGCTGTTCGGCGATTCCTACGACGAATCGTACGGGCACGCCGTCGAGCTCGAAAAGGTCGAGAAGCTCACCTTCGTCCATCCCTTTGACGATCCCGAAGTCATCGCGGGGCAGGGAACGATAGGCCTGGAAATCCTGCGCCAGCACACCAAGCCGATCCACGCCGTCTTTTGCGCTGTCGGCGGCGGCGGCCTGATTTCGGGCGTTGCGGCTTGCATCAAGCGCTTGCGCCCGGAAACGAAAATCATCGGCGTCGAGGCCGTCGACGCCGACGCCATGACGCAGTCGCTGCAGGCCGGCAAGCGCGTGCGGCTCGAACACGTCGGCCTGTTTGCCGATGGCGCGGCGGTGAAATACGTCGGCGAGGAGACCTTCCGCCTGTGTCAACAGTACGTCGATGAAATGGTCCTCGTCGACACCGACGCCATCTGCGCGGCGATCAAGGATGTGTTTGAAGACACGCGCGCCGTGCTCGAGCCGGCCGGGGCGATGGCCGTGGCCGGCGCCAAGGCGTATGCGGCGAGGCACAAGCTGAAGGGCAAGACGCTCATCGCCGTGGCTTCGGGCGCCTACATGCATTTCGACCGCCTGCGCTTTGTCGCCGAACGCGCCGAGGTCGGCGAGCAGCGCGAGGCGGTGCTCGCCGTGACCCTGCCCGAGCAGCCCGGCGCCTACAAGAAGTTCCTCTCGCTGATCGGCGTGCGCAACATCACCGAGTTCAACTACCGCTACAACGACCAGAAAGATGCGCACGTCTTTGTC
>CAIXAY010000245.1 GCA_903917505.1 uncultured beta proteobacterium
GCAGAATTCGAATCGCGAATCGGAAAAAAGAACGGCGGGGACGATCTGGCGGCTTTTTCGCCACAATTCAATTCGATTCGTTTGTCGATAATCTACAGCAACTAATAGAGCGCGTTGGAAAACTACCACCGCTTTCTTGCCGAGCAATTCTAACCAGGAAGGATTCGAAGATGACGAAGATTTACGATGCCTTACCGCGAGACACCCGCCGCCAGATCGATACGCTTGCCGATGCCGCCGCAGCCGCCGCCGACAAGGGCGAATGGGACGCCGCCGCCGCTGCCATCTTTGAGGCGCACATACTGCTGCAGAAAGCCGCCTCGGCGAAGGCGGCGATTGAGGCGACCGAGATGGTGGAGCTGCTGGTCGACGCGCATCTTGCCACACGGATCGCCACCGTCGCGCAAGCGCGCTTATGGGAAATGTCGGCCGATGCCGAGCACCGTGCCGAGGCGGCGGCATGGCTGGCAGCGCAGACGCCATCGAACGTCGTGCCGCTGTTGCGTGGCGGAAAGCCGGAATGAGCGCGGCGTTTCAGCCCGCGGACGCGCCCCTCGAATAAAGGGGAAGGGGTTACGTGGCCGGAGCGCCGTCAGATTCAAGCGCTGGTGAGCGCCGAGCCGTCGCCCGCACCAACGCCGCCGCCGCCGAGATGCTCGCCAGCGGGCGCCTAATGCGTTTCTATGCCAGATTCCGCGCAAGAAAAAGGCGCCCGAAGGCGCCCCTACATTTTGCCAATTGGCAAAAGGTTCTATGCCGCGCGCTCCACCAGATTCTTTACCGTCGTCGCGTGCCACTTCCCGCCGCGCGCCGTCGCGATGCCGCGAGCGTTGAGTCCATCGGCTATCTCTGCAAGCGATCGGGCACCCGCCGCGCGAATCTGGGCGATTACCGGCAGCACGCCGGCCGCGCGCGCATCGGCGCCGGCGCGGTTGGCCGCAGCACCAGCCGCGGCACCGCCGGCAGGGTTGGCCGCGCCCAGCAGCCGCCCGCGTGCCTTGGCGGCCTGCAATGCGAGCCGGGTGCGCTCGCCGATGCGGTGGGCTTCGTCCTCGGCGACGGCAGCGCGAATATGCAGCATGAAGCGATCAGCGTCGGGACTGTCGACGGCGCGGAACTCAACACCGCTGTCCATCAAATTGGCGATGAAAGCGACGTTGCGGCCCAAGCGGTCTAACTTCGCGATCAGCAGCACCGCCTTGCTTGCCCGGCATTGCGCTATCGCTGCGGCGAGCTGCGGCCGATTGTTATGCCGCCCGGATTCGATCTCGACATAGCGGCCAATGACATCGCACCGTGCGACTTGGCAGTAGAGCGCCACCGCAGCCTCTTGCGCTTCCAAGCCGAGGCCGCTGACGCCCTGGCGCACCGTCGACACCCGGAAATAGAGCACTGTCTTACACATGGTCCGCGGCTCCTCTTGCCTGCATATCAGCTCTAACGTTCGTTAGAGTTTATATGGGACAGCGCACCATACCACGCAAGGGGAGTCAAAGTAATTCGGCGCAACATTCATGCGTTGTTAAGTTATGGTATGCCGGTAGGGGGTGAGGCCGCGAATCGGCCATGTAAAACGCACGGTCTACCCCCCTTCTCACTAGCCTGCAAAATTTTCTGCAAATATTAGCCAAAATTATACTTCGCTTATACTGTCGCGCATAAGTATTCGCGATGGCGCGGCGGACACCGCCCGAAGCCCGGGAAA
>CAIXAY010000246.1 GCA_903917505.1 uncultured beta proteobacterium
CGGCAGCGCGCCGCCTTCGTATTCCCAGGTCTGCAGCGGCTGACGAAGCGTTTCGGAATCGCCGACCGCGCGGCGGCGGCAACGGCGGCAGTAGCCGTAGGCGACGATGGCGCTCACGCCGACCAGCGCGGCGACGGCAGGCAGGATGAAATTGCGGTTCATCAGGCGTCCCCCCGGTTCACGGCCCTTCGGGCAAATGATCCTTGTCGAAACTCGGCGTTTCCTCGAAGCTTGCCTTATCGGCGTTGAGCACGCAGCACTTGCGCTCGGTGTCGAGGGCGAGCGCATACCAGGGCAGCGCGTAGAGCCGCTCGCCGATGCCCATGAAACCGCCCGAGGCCATCACCGCGTAAGCGATGCCGCCTTCCTCGACGTTGAGCATGATGTCGCTGATGGTGCCCAGCGTTTCGTCCTTGCGGTTGATCACGCGGGTGCCGGTGAGCGTGTTGGAAGTCAGCAGGCGCGGGCCGACCGGGTTGTGATCAAGCGCCTCCCAGGCGCCGAAATGCGGCGCTATCTCGGGTGTTTCGCCAGACCGTGCCAGACCGGCAGTACTCTTGCTTTGGTTCATTGATCGGTCTCCTCTTGCTTGCTCGAACTCGCGGCAGAGCAAGCTCGATAGGGTTTCGACTGACCGCTGCGCTAGCCGGGGCAGTGGCGAGTGCATGTCAAATCGCGTCGCCGTAAGCGAGCAAACGCCATGCCCACTTGCGCGGCGCCGGCCGGATATATGCTTTGGGCATATTTCTAAAGCGATAGAAGGGTGGCGAACAGAACCGTCAACGATCGGGCGGATTGCTATTTTCCGGGAATCGATGCGAATTTTTTTCGCGCGCGGCGCTCTTAACGGATACAAGCGTGCAGCCCCATTGACCGGACATGAACGATAAGCGATCACGACCCCGCAATTACCGCCTGCGCTGGCCGAGCGCTTCGCTGCGCACCTATCTCCTGCTGATGATCCTGCTTTCCACGCTGCCCTTCGCTGGGTTCAACGTTTATCAGACCTTGGCCAGCGCCAGCGTCCAGCGCCAGCGGATGTTCGAGGACCTCGAGCGCGAGTTGAAGGCCTTCGAGGAGGACGTCGATCGCGAGCTTCGTTCGACCGCCGAGACGCTCAACATCCTGGCCTATTCGTTGCCGATTCAGAACGGCGATTTCGAACGTTTGCGCGAAACGCTGCGTACGCAGCCGCTGCTCCGCCCGAACTGGGACGGAATCTATCTGTTGTCGCCCGCTGGCGCAGTACTCTTCGATACCGCCGCCGAAGGCCTGGGCGCCTACCCCGCCGATCGCGACCTGGCCGAATTCTGGCGCCGCCCGGCCGCGCAGCAGGTGTATGTTTCCAACCTGCTCGGCGACAAGGACCGGGGCTATGTCACGGCGGTCGAGGTGCCGGTGCGGGTCGGCGGCGAGGCGCGCTACCTGCTCGGCGCGCGAATTCCGGTCGCGGTCTGGCAGAGCCTGGTGAGCACCGCCGGCGTCCCGGCCGAAGGCAATGTCGCGCTGTTCGACCGCAACAACCGTTTCATCGCGCGCTTCCGTGCGCCGGAAGGCCATATCGGCACGCAGCGCCCGCCCGGCAGCCTGGAGATCATCGCCGGCCGCGAAGCCGGCAGCGCGCGCCTGGCGAGCTTGGACGTCGGCGCGACCTACGGCGCCTGGGACACCCTGCCGGATTCCGGCTGGGGCGCCGCCGTCGGCCTGCCGGCCGGACCGATCGACGCCGCCCGCGTGCAGTCGATCGCCGTCGCCCTGGCGATCGCGGCGAGCTGCCTGCTGCTCGGTGTCCTGCTCGCTTTCTCGGTGGCGCGGCAAATGGCGAGGCCGCTGCACCGCCTGTCGCACAAGGAGATTCCCGATTCCACCGAGCCCATCGCCGTGCGCGAAATCGCGCTGCTGCGCGACGCCCTGGCCGCTTTTCAGGCGGAGAGCAAAGCCTCCCAGGAGCGAGCCAAGAGCAAGCGCGATCTCTTGCAAAAGCGCGCCGACGAATTCGAGACGCTGCTCAGCAGCAGTCCGATCGGACTCGCTTTCGCCGAGGACGCGCGCTGCAGGCGCATCGCGCACAACGCCGCCATGGACAATATTTTCGGCAGTCCCGATTCGCATGCCGGCGGCTTCGTCGAGGTGCTTTACCGGGGCCAGCCGCTGCCCACCGAAGCGCAGCCGCTGCAGCGGGCGGCGGCATTCGGCGAGACGACCCACGACATGGAACTCGAATTGCGCGTCGATGGACGCCCGCCGGCTTTTGTCATCGTCAACGCCGTGCCGCTCTGGGACAATGCCGGCCAGCCGCGCGGCGCCATCGGCGCGGTCGTCGACATCTCCGAACGCAAAGCCGCCGAAGCCCGCCTGATCGATGCCGAGCACCGGCTGCGCGAGAGCCAGCGGCTCGTCGAACTGGCGCAGGAAGCCGGCCACGTCGGCTTCTTCCACTACGACGTCGGGCACGACACCCTGGCCTGGACGCCGGGGCTGGCCAAGCTTTTCAAGCTCGCCGAAGGCGCCCCCAGCACGACGCGCGCCGAGTGGGCGCAATTCATCGACAGCGCCGACCTCGAGCACATCGAGCGCGTGTTGCGCCGCGACCTCGCGGCGCAACAAGAAAAGGACACCTTCGACTACGGCGTCAAGCTGGCCGACGGCACGGCGCTCTGGCTGTCGTCCCGGGTGCAGATCATCTATGCCGACGACGGCCGCGCGCAGCACATCGTCGGCATCACCGTCGACCTCACCGAACACCAGGAAGCCGAGCGCGAACGCGTCGCCCTGATCGCCCGCGAACAGACGGCGCGCCTGGAAGCCGAAGCCGCCAACCGCGCCAAGGATGTCTTTCTGGCGATGCTCAGCCACGAATTGCGCAACCCGCTGTCGGCGGTCACCTCGGCGATCGAAGTGCTCAACCGCGTCGGCGCGCAATCCGAACTGGAAATCAATGCGCGGCGGATCCTGCGCCGTCAGACACAACACCTCTCGCACATGCTCGACGACCTGCTCGACGTGGCGCGGGTCACTTCCGGGCATATTGCCCTGGCCCGGCGCGACATGGACCTCGCGGCGCGCGTGCAGCACATCATCGGCATGCTCGAGATCACCGGCCAGCCGAACGCGCACCAGCTCACGCTCGATCTGCAGGAAGCCTGGATAAATGCCGACCCGACGCGCATCGAACAGATCGTCAACAACCTGCTCAACAACGCCATCAAATACACGCCACCCGGCGGACAAATCAAGGTCCGCGTGACGACAGACGACGGCGAGGCGCTGCTCGAAGTCAGCAACTCGGGGCCCGGCATCGCGACGGAACTGCTGCCGCACGTCTTCGACCTGTTCGTCCAGGGCGAGCGCACGCTGGACCGGCGCGACGGCGGCCTCGGCGTCGGCCTGACCCTGGTGCGGCGGCTTGTCGAGCTACATGACGGTCGCATACACGCCGAAACGACCGACCAGGGCACGCTGATCAGCGTGCGTCTGCCGGCCATCGCCGCGCCGCCGGTCGCCGTTCAGCTCCCGACGGTGCGCGAATCGCAGCACCGGCGCATCGCCATTATCGAAGACAACGAAGATGTGCTCGAAGCGCTGCACAGTGTCCTCAAGGTCGACGGCCACACGGTATGGACAGCGACCGACGGCATCAGCGGCCTCGCGCTGCTGCTCAACGTGCGCCCCGAAGTGGCGATCGTCGATGTCGGACTGCCCGGTTTGACCGGTTTCGCCGTCGCCAAGCGCAGCCGCGCCGGCGGCTTTGCCGGGCGGATGATCGCGCTGTCGGGCTACGGGCATGTGCTGGACCTCGAACAGGCGCTGGCCGCCGGCTTCGATGACTATCTGCTCAAACCTGTGGATTTCGACAAGCTGCAGGAGGTCCTCGCCGCGGGGGCCGACTAGGCGGCGACGCGCGCGGCAACCGCCTCGGCCGGATTCTGCGCCGCCCGTCGGCCAAAGCGGCGCCGGCGCGAACTTTCCGGCATTTTTCGCGTCATTGGCTAGTCGCCCTGCATGGCATTGGCCGAAGTGCGCGGCGGCGGCACCATGGCTCCCGCGACTTAGCTTGACTGAGATACTTCCGCGTCACCGCATTCGTATCGTTAGAGAACGAGTACCCCTATGAGCCATGCCCTGATCGTGGATGACGATACCGACGCGGCGGAAATGCTGGCGGCGCTGATCGCCAGCGAGAAATTCACCGTCGCCAAGGCGCATTCGCTGCGCGATGCTCGCCGCCAGATCGCCCTGCAGCAGCCCGACATCGTCCTCCTCGACCTGGTCCTGCCCGACGGCAGCGGCATGGAACTGTTCAAGGACCCGGCCTTGCTGAGCGAGTCGGAAGTCGTGCTGATCACCGGCCACGCCAGCCTCGAGAGCTCGATCCAGGCGCTGCGCCTCGGCGCCGTCGATTATCTCGTCAAGCCGGTCAACATCACGCAGTTGCAGGGCATCCTGTCGCGCGTCACGCCACCGGCCGCGCTCAAGGCCGAAGTCGAGACGCTCACCATGCAGTGGCAGGAGAGCGGCCATTTCGGCCAGCTGTGGGGCCGTTCGGCGCCGATGCAGCGCATCTACCAGCAGATTTCGCGCGTCGCCGGCACCTCGGTGACGGTGCTGGTGACCGGCGAAAGCGGCACCGGCAAGGAGGTCGTCGCGCGCATCGTGCACGAGCTCTCGCGCCGCCGCACGCGCCCCTTTCTGGCGGTCAATTGCGGCGCGATCTCGCCCAACCTGATCGAGAGCGAAATGTTCGGCCACGAAAAAGGCAGCTTCACCGGCGCCGAACGCCAGCACCTGGGCTTTTTCGAGCGCGCCCACGGCGGTACCCTGTTCCTCGACGAGATCACCGAGATGCCGCCCGATCTGCAGGTCAAGCTGCTGCGCGTGCTCGAAACCGGAACTTTCATGCGCGTCGGCTCGACGCTGCTGCAGGACGCCGACGTGCGCGTCATCGCCGCCAGCAACCAGCTGCCCGAACAGGCGGTGGCCAGCGGCAAGCTGCGCGAGGATCTCTACTACCGGCTCAACGTCTTCCCGATCGCCTTGCCGCCTTTGCGCGAGCGCAGTGAAGACGTGGCGCTCCTGAGCGAACACTTCCTGACGCTGGTGAGCGAAAAGGAAGGACGCAGCAAGCGCTTTGCCCCGGCCGCGCTGACGCGCCTCGCTGCCTATCGCTGGCCGGGCAATGTGCGCGAACTGCGCAACGTCGTGCAGCGTGCCTATGTGATGGCTTCCGGCGAGCTGATCAGCGACGAATGGCTGCCCACCGACGGCCCGGCGGTAGCGGCCCCACCCCCGCCCGGCAGTGTGGCCGAGGCCGCGGCCGGCGCCGCGGCGCCGGCCAGCGTCACCATCCCGGTCGGCACCACGATGGCCGACGCCGAATGCCGGTTGATCCTCGCCACCTTGCAGCATTTCAACAACCAGAAGGAGCGCACCGCCGCCGTTCTCGGCATCAGCCTGAAGACGCTCTACAACCGTCTCAGGGATTACGCCGCCGAGAAAACGCCGGGCGCAGCGGCCAGCGACGAAAGCGAAGCGGGCTCCTGACCGGTCCGCCCAGCCCGGGCCGGCTGATCGCGGCCGGCGCCCTTATGTTTTATTGCGCACAGACGCCGCGCGCCCGATTGCGCAGCATGGGTCAATCTTTCCCGCGCGGCGGCGGAATAGCCCATGAAACTTGCGCAGTTCATTACCGCCCACATCGAAGAGATCCTCGTCGACTGGGACCTGTTCGCCGAAACCCTGCGTCCGGCGGCCAGCGATATTTCGATCGCCGAACTGCGCGATCATGGCCGCGGCGTCCTGCAGGAAATCGCCCGCAACATGGAAACCGAAGGCAGCGTCGAAGACCAGGCCGAGAAAGCCCTGGCCAACCCGCCCGAAATCGACGCCGGCAGCGCCGCCGCGGCGCACGGCGAGGCGCGCCACGACCATGGCTTCACCCTGCTGCAGCTCACCGCCGAATACCGCGCCTTGCGCGCCAGCGTGCTGCGCCTGTGGATGCCGCGCATCACCAGTTTCACCGAGCAGCGCGCCAACGAACTGGTGCGCTTCAACGCCGCCATCGACCAGGCCATGGCCGAGTCGGCGTGCACCTTTTCCGAAAAGAATGCGCAGGTGCGCGACACCTTCCTGGCCATCCTCGGGCACGACCTGCGCAGCCCGCTGGCGACCATGACCATGGCCGGCGACTATCTGACGCGAGCGAACGTCGGCACCGAGGCGACGCTGCATACCGGCGCGCGGGTCAAGCGCAGCGCGGCGACCATGGTCAGAATGGTCGGCGACCTGCTCGAATACGCGTGCACCCAGCTCGGCGGCAAGTTGCCGATCACGCGGCAGCTCGCCGACGTCCGCGAAATCTGCCTGGCGGCGCTGGCCGACGCGCAGGCCGCGCATCCCGACTGCACTTTCGAATTCGAATCCACGGGCGAGCTCTGCGACGATTTCGACAGCCTGCGCCTGCAGCAGGTCTTCGCCAACCTGCTGTCCAACGCCGCGCAATACCGCGCCAAGAATTCCGCCGTGACCCTGGGCGCGCGCGGCGAAGCGGCCGAGATCGTCGTGCTGGTCCGAAATTTCGGCCCGGTCATCCCGGCGGCATCGCAGCAGGAAATTTTCAAGCCGCTGGTGCGCCTGCACGCCGAAGACGGCTTGGCGACCAGCCTCGGCCTGGGTCTCTTCATCGCCCGCGAAATCACCCTTGCCCATGGCGGCAGCATAAGCGTCGAATCGGACGCGACTTCGGGAACTGTGTTCACATTGCGCTTTCCCAGGAATCAGACGCTCGCCTGAGAAGGCCCTGTCCGTTCGAAGCGCGGCCGCGCACGCGCATCGGGCATGGTACCGCCGGCAGGAGGAGATTATCAGCCATGCAAGATAGCGATTCGCGGTCACCCCGGCACGAGATCAAGGCGCTGATCTTCGACGTCTTCGGCACCCTGGTCGATTGGCGCGGCTCGATCGCGCGTGAAGCGGAACTGGTCCTTGCGCCGCTCGGCATCGCGCTCGACTGGCTGGCTTTTGCCGACGCCTGGCAGCGGCACTATCAGCCAGCGCTCGAAGAGGTGCGCTCGGGACGCAGGCCGTTCACCCGGCTTGACCGCCTGCACCGGCGCAACCTCGATCTCGTCGTCGAGCAATTTTCGATCGGCCAGCTCGACGAAGCGGCGCGCCGGCGACTCAATCTCGCCTGGCGCCGCCTCGACGCCTGGCCCGATGCCGCCGCCGGCCTTGCCGCCTTGCGCCCGAATTACCTGCTGGCGCCGTGCTCGAACGGCAGCATCGCGCAGATGGTCGCGCTGGCACGGCGCAACGGCTTCGTCTGGGACGCCATTCTCGGCGCCGAGCTGGCGCGCGATTACAAGCCCAAACCCAGCGTCTACCTGAGCGCCGCAACGGCCTTCGGTCTCGAGCCGGCGCAGACGATGATGGTCGCAGCCCATTCATTCGACCTCGCCGCCGCGGCGGCAGCCGGCCTGCACACCGCGTTTCTGGCCCGCCCGGACGAATTCGGACGCGGCCGGGGCGAGGCGCAGCCCGGGCTGGCGGTCGACCTTTCGCTGTCCAGCCTGCTTGACCTGGCCCGCGCGCTGGCCTGATCCGTACCATGCCAACGTACTATTTTCGGCGGCAGGATATGCAGCCGTAAAGGAACATTGCCCATTGCCCCACGGTCATTGTTATCATTGGCGGTTTAGAAAGGGAGTTCCGCCCGTGTCCATGGTTCAGTTGGCGTTGCGCCGGCCCTACACCTTCATCGTCATGGCGATGCTGATCGTGTTGGCGACGCCGTTCGCATTGCTCAGCATGCCAACCGACATCTTCCCGGAAATCAACATTCCGGTGATCAGCATCATCTGGAATTACAATGGCCTGCCGGCGCAGGAAATGGGCCAGCGCATCGCCGGCCAGAGCGAGCGCGGGCTGACCACGACGGTGAGCGATATCGAGCATATCGAATCGCAGTCGCTCGCCGGTGTCACCATCATCAAGGTCTTTTTTCAGCCGACGGCCAACGTCCAGACGGCCATCGCCCAGGTCGTCGCGGCGATGCAGACGCAGGTGCGCCAGTTGCCGCCGGGCATCACGCCGCCGCTGGTGATCAAGTACTCGGCCTCGAGCATCCCGGTCGTGCAGCTCGCCCTGTCGAGCCCGACCCTGCCCGAGAACGCGGTCTTCGACGCGGCGGTCAATACCCTGCGCCCGCGCCTCATCACCATCGCCGGCACGGCCATTCCCTTCCCCTACGGCGGCAAGAACCGCATCGTCTCGATCGACCTCGACACCGCCGCGCTGCAGGCGCGTGGCCTGGCGCCCGCCGACGTGGTCAACGCGGTCAACCTGCAGAACCTGATCCTGCCCTCGGGCACCGCCAAGTTCGGCGGCACCGAGTATACGGTCAAGATGAACGGCTCGCCCGACGTGCTCGCCGGCCTCGGCGATCTGCCGGTGCGCACCAGCGGCAACGCCACGACCTATCTGCGCGACGTGGCGCAGGTGCGCGACGGTTTCTCGCCGCAAACCAATATCGTCCGTCAGGACGGCGCGCGCGGCGTGCTGCTCTCGGTGCTGAAAAACGGCGGCGCGTCCACCCTCGACATCGTCGCCAACATCAAGGCGATGTTGCCGCGCGTCGCGCCCGTGCTGCCGCCGGACGTCAAAGTGACGCCGCTGTTCGACCAGTCGGTGTTCGTCAAGGCGGCGGTCAAGGGCGTCGTCTTCGAAGCGCTGATCGCCGCCGCGCTGACTGCGGCGATGGTGCTGCTCTTCCTCGGCAACTGGCGCAGCACGCTGATCATCGCGCTGACGATTCCGCTGTCCATCCTGGCGTC
>CAIXAY010000247.1 GCA_903917505.1 uncultured beta proteobacterium
CATCGCCGCGGCGAGAAAACCGACGCTCGACCGCCTGTTCGCCAACTACCCGAACATCACCCTGCGCGCGCACGGCACGGCGGTCGGCATGCCCTCCGACGACGACATGGGCAATTCCGAGGTCGGGCACAACGCGATGGGTGCCGGCCAGGTGTACAGCCAGGGCGCTTCGCTGGTCGCCGACGCGATCGCCTCGGGCGCCATCTGGCAGGGCGAAACCTGGCGGCAAATCATCGCCGGCGCGAAAGCCGGCGCCAATGGCAAGCCGGGCAGCCTGCATTTCATCGGCCTCTTCTCCGACGGCAATGTGCACAGCCACCTCGATCACCTGAAGGCGATGGTGCTGCGCGCCAAGGAAGAGGGTGTCACCAAGGTACGCATTCATGCCTTGCTTGACGGGCGCGACGTGCCGGAAACCAGCGCGCTCGACTATGTCGTTCCGTTCGAGGCATTCCTCGCGCAAGTGAGCGGCGATGGTTTCGACGCGCGCATCGCTTCGGGCGGCGGTCGCATGAAAATCACCATGGACCGTTACGACGCCAACTGGAAGATGGTCGATCTCGGCTGGCATACCCACGTGCTCGGCGAAGGCGACCAGTTCGAGAGCGCGTCAAAGGCGGTGACGGCATTGCGCCTGCGTTTCCCGGGAACGATAGATCAGGATCTGCCGCCTTTTGTCATCGCCAGCGAGGGTCGCCCGGTCGGAACGATAGAAGACGGCGACTCGGTCGTCTTCTACAACTTCCGCGGCGATCGCGCGATCGAGATCACGCGCGCTTTCGAAGAAGAAAATTTCGACAAGTTCGATCGCGTCCGCGTGCCCAAGGTGACTTATGCCGGCATGCTGCAGTACGACGGCGATCTCAAGCTGCCGAAGCGTTTTCTGGTCAATCCGCCGGTCATTCTCGATACCTCGGGCGAGTGGTTCTCGAAAGCCGGGATCACCCAGTTCGCCTGCTCGGAAACGCAGAAGTTCGGGCACGTGACCTATTTCTGGAACGGCAACCGTTCGAACAAATTCGAAGGCGAGACTTACCAGGAAGTTCCGAGCGACGTCGTGCCTTTCGAGCAGCGTCCGTGGATGAAGGCCGCCGAAATTGCCGACGCGATGATCGCGGCCTTGAAGAGCGGCAAGTACCGCACGCTGCGCTGCAATTTCGCCAACGGCGACATGGTCGGACACACCGGCAACTTTCGCGCCGCGACGATGGCTGTCGAAGCCGTCGACCTCGAAATCGCCCGCATTCTGCCGATCATCGACGCCATGGGCGGCGTTGCGCTGATCACCGCCGATCACGGCAACGCCGACGAAATGTACGAGATCGACAAGAAGACCAGGCTGCCGGCACAGAACGCCGACGGCTCGTTCAAGGCCAAGACGGCGCACACGCTAAATCCCGTTCCGCTCATACTTTATGATAATGTCACACACGGGAAGCTGGGTCTGAAGGCGAGCGCCACGGCCGGGCTTTCCAACCTGGCGGCGACGACGGCCAATTTGCTCGGCCTCGAGAAACATGCCAAGTGGGACGAGAGCCTGCTCGAAATCGAGTAGTTCGAGGCGCGTGCTCGGCCCTCGCCGGGGGCAGGTCAAGGCGAGCCGGCGTTTTCGGGAACAGGCGTCGGTGTGGCGGGTCAGAACGGTCCCCGACGGCAATGTTCGCGGCGGAGGCGACGATTGGACGGCGACGCTTTCTTTTCCGACGACTACGGCAGCGCCCGCGATCGCTTTCGCGCGGCGATCGGCCGCCTGGGCGTTCCGCTCGAGTCGCACGTCATTGCCGCGACCGGGCCGCGCGGCGAAGCGCTGAGCATTGACGCCGCAACCCTGGGGCCGCCGCAAAGCCGCCGCGCGTTCCGCGTTTTCAAAGCTCTTCCTTCCGGGCGCGCTGGCGATGGCCGCCAATGCCTCGGGCTTCCTGGTCATCCTGTTCATCGAAATCGAAATCGTTCGCGAATTCGCGATCACGGCAAGCCTTGGCGTCTTGTTGATGCTCCTGGCCAACAAGATCCTGTTGCCCATTTTCTTGTCCGGCGCGATTCTCTCGCGCCGCGCCGCCGTGGCCGTCGGTCTGCACGAGGCGTCGACGTGGCGCGGCCTCGCCGGCCTGGCCGACCGGCGGCGCGCGGCCCGGGTCTCGATCGCGGCGTCCGCCGTCCTGGCCATGGCCTGCTGGCAAGCGGGCGAAATGAAGGTGGGCGATTTCGGCCGCGGCCTGCCCGAATTGCGCGAAGCTTCCCCTTACAACGTGGATACGGCGGTTGTCACGCGCAATTTTTCGATCGGCGCCGATATGCTGACCATTGTGGTGCAGACGCACGGGCTGGCATCGGCGTGCCAGGATTACGAGGCGATGCGCGCGATCGATCGCTTTGGCGAACAAATGCGCGCGGTCGACGGCGTGCAGTCGGTGATCTCGCTGACCCAGGTGGCAAAACGGGTTAACGTCGCGCTCAACCAGGGCAATCTGAAGTGGTACGGACTGCCGAGCGATCCGCGCGCCCTTGCCGAAGCCCTGCGTCCGCTTGGCCGGCACAGCCCGCTCTTGAATTACGATTGCAGCGCGATGCAGATCATCGTCTCGATGGAAGATCATCTGGCCGATTCCATCAGCGGGGCGGTCAGCGCCGCGAAAGCCTTGGCGGCGCAACAGCGCAGCCCGAGCCTCGAGTTCAAATTGGCCGGCGGCAACGTCGGCATCATGGCGGCGACCAACGAAGCCATAGCGGCAGCCGAAAACAAGATGCTGGTCGCGCTCTTCGCATCGATCTCGCTGTTTTGCCTGCTCGCATTTCGCAGTATCGGCGCCACGCTTTGCATCGTCCTGCCGCTCGCGCTCGCCGCGCTGCTGTGCAAGGCTTTCATGGCCACTTTCGGCATCGGGCTCAAGCTATCGACGCTGCCGGTCATCGCCTTCGGGATCGGCATCGGCGTCGATTATGGGATCTATCTCTATGGGCACATGCAGACGCAATTGCGCTCCGGCACGACATTGCACACTGCCCTGGCCGACGCCCTGCGCCAGCGCGGCAGCGCAATTGCCTTCACGGCGCTGACCATGGCCGCGGGCGTTGCGCTGTGGGCATGCGCACAACTCAAATTGCAGGCCGACATGGGTATTCTATTGGCCTTCATGTTCGTGATCAGCCTGGCCGGCGCGCTGATACTGCTGCCGGCGCTGGGCGCATGGATCCTGCGCGCGCCACGCCTTGCAATTAAATGCCGGCTCGACCCTCTTAAGGAAGACGACAAGCCTTGAACTGCAATTAAGCATGGATTGCCGGCGCACGATGGATGAACAGGACGCTGCCTGCTGAAAGGAATTCTGATTCAGACCCTTCGGGACAGTCTTGGCGCATTGCTCTTGCGAGGATCGTTCAATGAAACGGAAACTCATCTTCTTTCCTTTCGATCTACTCTCCCACTACATGCGCTGCATGCAGTTAGCGGACGCGGTGAAAGAGGAATTCAACATCCTCATCGCTGCCTCGGCCGATCCGAGAGTCAACCGGACGGTTGGTGAGCGCGGCTTCGCGATCGTCGAATGTAAAACCATCGATGCGGCCCGGATGTCGCTGATGGAAAGCCGGCTCGATCACTCCTGGCTCAGGCAGGAAGAGCTTGAACCGATCTTCCTCGATCAGGTCAGAGTGCTGCGCGAGCACAGACCGTATCTCGTGATTAGCGATTTCTCCATCACCCTGGCGATGGCCGCCGAATATGCGCAGACGACTTGCTATGCATTGACGATTGCGCACCTGTCGCACTACAGCCGGCTGGCGCGCAAAGGCCCGGAGTTCCATCCGGGCATCAGGCTCGCCAGGAAGCTGCATTGCCCGGCCTGGATGCTGCGGCTGCTGACGGCGGCCGGGGAGCGCCTGGAGTTTCGCCTGATGCACAAGGGCCTTGCGCGTATTCGGAAAAAGTATTCGCTGGCGTCGCGCAAGGACTATTTCGACGAATTGCAGGCGGAACAGAACCTGATCACCGATATCGAGGATTTTTCGCCGATGCGGGGCCTGCTCGGCAACTATACCTACGTCGGCCCCGTATACCATCAGCATCCAGGGTCGGAAGACGATCTTTTGTCCCGGCTGGATCCGGAAAAACGAACGATCTTCGTCAGCCTGGGCACCTTCTGGAGCAGCGACAGCCTCTATGCCCTGTTCAACGATCCGCTATTTCGCGACTACAACATCGTGATCGCCGGCAAGCCCGGCATCGCGCTGGCGCCCGAGATCATCAACAAGTCCTTCGTCAACCTCGATGCGGTCTTGCCGCACACCGACCTGCTGGTCTGCCATGGCGGCGACGCAACCGTCTATCAAAGTCTTGCGCACAGCGTCCCGCTGCTCGGCCTCGCATTCCATGGCGAACAAACCTGGAGTCTGCAACGGGTTGCCCTGCTGCGTTTCGGCGAAGAAATCCAATTACCGATGACCGCCCTGCAAATGCACAGGAAAGCGCACTACTGGACGGAAAAGAAACAGCGGGAAAACGTGCGCTTTCAGGCCTTCGCGGAAAAAATCAGCCTGAAAAGCACGCAGCGCCGTTTCCGCGAAACGCTGCTGCATCTGAATCAGCGGACCTTCTGCTCGTTTTGCCGGCGCGGAACGCTGGAAAGCAGCAATGAAATTGCCAATGTCCCGAGCGATGTCCAGCGCTACCAGAACGAATACTCGACGGTCTGGCGCTGCGAAGCCTGCGGCTCCATTCACTCGGTGCGGATCATGGATCTCGAGAAATACTACGAAGACTATCCCTTTGATCAGATCGGGAACAATCATTTCGTCGAACATGCGCTGCGCAATCTGGTGAAGATCGTCAAAAGCTATGGGGTCGGCGCGGATTCGGCTATCCTTTTCAGCGGCGCGCTCGCCGCGGTGGCGCACGAGGTGTTCAGGCGCTGCGGTCTGCCGTCCTTTGATATTCTTCCGCGCCCGACCGCCCCCGAAGGGCCATGGATTTTCCCGGAAAAACGCTACGACTTCATTATGCTAATTGATTGTCTGGACCGGGTGGACAATCCGTTCTTGTTTCTGAAGGGAGTGGCCGGGTGTCTTGAGTCAGGGGGGCGAGTATTGATTCAATCTCCAGACGCGTCGCGAGTCAATCTCAAGCGACTGATGGTCTTCAGGCATGAACTGCATCAGCCTTACCGTCTGCACCTGTACTAAAAGATCACGCTGCTTCGTCTGGCCAAGACCGCGGGCTTTGAACTGGTCGATTACCAATGCCGACATTTCTGGGACACGCTTTATCCATTTGTAAATCAACGCCTGATCCATTCGCTCGACCGGTTTACCGACGGGTCTGTGGACGCCACGGTCTCTTTGCCCGAGTTGAAATTCACCCGCTGGTGGAATGTCCCGGTGATCCTCTTCGCGGGATTCTTCGGTGGAATCTT
The DNA here is from genome assembly GCA_903917505.1 of uncultured beta proteobacterium. The sequence goes on from CAIXAY010000247.1 coordinate 5,409, forward strand.
CCGCAAAAAGTCGACAATGCTCACCGTTCTCGAGTACCCGTTAGATCTGTCCGTTGCCGGCATCAATGCGGAGACCGACAAGTCGGACACCAGAGAACTCATGGTGGTGGCATGATGGAACACCGCTTGTGTTCTATCTCTGCGATCGGGTTTCCGCGGCTCTGGTGGCGTGGGACCATGAGGGTAGCGGTCAGGCCAAGCTCGGCTTGCCTCTGATGGACAGCGCACTTGGGCAATGTCCGATCTGCCTCGTGCGCGAAGTGCCCGCGGAGATCCTGCGGGTACGATGCAATGTCAGGCGGTTTCGCGACCGGACTTTCTTTGTTTGGCGCTGCGCCGGATGCCTATCCTTGCATTGCGAGAAGGTCGAAAATCTGGCCGCCTATTACGATGACTACCCGATCAGAAACCAGGAGCTCGATTATTTTCTGCGCGCCTGGTATCGAGTCATTCTGCAGCGTCTCGTCCAGGCGGGCCTCGAGAAACGGCACCGCATCCTCGACTACGGTTGCAGCAAAGGCCTGTTCATCCTATATCTCAGGCAACATGGCTATTTGAATTGCTTCGGCTACGATCCCTATGTGGTTTGCTTCAGTTCGACCGAAGTCCTCTCGGCCAAGTACGATTTCGTCATCAGTCTCGATGTCATCGAGCATGACGAAAGCCCGCACGAATTCCTGGCGCGGCTCATCTCCCTGCTCAATCCTCGCGGCCGCCTGTGCATCGAAACACCAAACGCGGAAGGTATCGTGCTGGCCGACAGCGAAGAGTATCTGCATGCCCTCCACGTGCCTTACCACATCCATATCTTTGCGCAGCAAGCGCTGGCGAATCTGTTCCGCAAGCACGGGCTTGAAGAGATCGCTGTCTATAAGCGTTGGTATATGGATTCTTGGCTTCCGGGAACGGCGCGGAGC
>CAIXAY010000248.1 GCA_903917505.1 uncultured beta proteobacterium
ACAAGATTATGCGATAAAGCGAACGAAATTTGCGGAATAGGTGTCCCGCCTTGCCGCATGGCGCAAGTTCCGTGATGACGCGGCAGGGCTTGCCGGCGGCGAAGGCGCTGGCGCAAGCGACGAGCTAGCCTTCGCTGACCGGCAACAGGCGAACCCTGGTCGCGTCAAAGGAAATCGAGACCCGCGAACCCTCGGCCGGCACCCGGCTCGTCGCGGGGTCGTCGATCTGCACAAGAATTTCGCCGTATTCCGTCGCGACGAAACTCTCCACACTCGAACCCAGGTAGACATTGGTGGTCACCATGCCGTCACACGCGCCCTCGCCCGGATGGCCGAGTCGAAGCGATTCCGGGCGCGCCATCAGCGAGGCCTGCCGGCCAATGCCCGGCGCCACCGATCCGGCCAGCACCGGCTTGCCGCCGAGCGTGCACGCCGCCGGCCCGGCCCGCGGCGTATCGGCCACATCGACCGGGAAAAAAGCGACCTTGCCGACGAAACCGGCGACGAATTGTGAATCGGGCCGCTCGTAGATTTCCGCAGGCGGCCCGACCTGCTGTATGACGCCATCCTTCATGACGACGACGCGATCGGAAAGGCTCATGGCTTCCACCCGGTCGTGGGTGACGTAAATCGCCGTGATGCCCAGGGCCTTCTGGATGCGGCGAATCTCGACGCGCATTTGCTCGCGCAGCAGCACATCGAGATTCGAGAGCGGTTCGTCGAGCAGCAGCACCTGGGGCCGAACGACCAGGCAGCGCGCCAGGGCCACGCGCTGCTGCTGCCCGCCCGAGAGACGCCCCGGCGCGCGCCTGGCGAGGGCCTTGAGCCCGACCAGATCGAGCGCTTCGAGCACGCGCGTCTCGATCTCGGCGGCGGCGACCTTGCGCACGCGCAGCCCGTAGGCCACGTTGTCGAAGACATCGAGATGCGGGAACAGGCCGTAAGACTGAAACACCGTGGCCGTTGCGCGCGCGTTGGGCGGCAGGAAGGTCACATCCTCGCCGCCGATGCAAATCCGGCCGCGCGTCGGCAGTTCGAAGCCGCCGATCATGCGCAGCATGGTGGTCTTGCCGCAGCCCGACGGCCCCAGCAGCGTGACCAGTTCGCCGCCGGCGATTTCCAGCTGGGCGTCGCGCACCGCATGCACGTCGGATTTCGTCTTCGCATCCCGGAAGGTCTTGCTCACCTGCTCGAGCGATACCGGTACGGATTTCTTTTCCATGGATTCCTCTTACTGAACGACCACCGTCTTCTCGAGATGTTCGCTCTTCTTGACGATCACACGCAGCAGGCCGAACACGGCGAGAACGATGATGATCAGCGCCGTGGACAGCACGCTCGCCAGTCCGAAGCGAATATTCTCCGAGAAGTTGTAGATCTGGATGGTGATGTGATACCAGCGCGCGCTGATCAGAAAGATGATGGCGCTGACCGCCGTCATCGAGCGCACGAAGGTATAGGACATGCTGGAAATGAAGGCCGGGCGGATCAGCGGCAGGATCACCGTGCGGAACACCGTCGCCTGGTCGGCGCCGAGGTCCGACGCAGCCTCCTCGATCGACGGGTCGATCTGGCGCAGCGTGGCGACGCCGCCTTCGAGGCCGACCGGCAATTCGCGGATCACGTAGCAGATGACCAGGATGGCGCCGGTGCCGACCAGCAGGAAGGGCGGCTCGTTGAAGGCCAGGATGTAGCTGATGCCGATCAGCGTCCCGGGCACGGCGAACGGCGTCATCATCAGCGCTTCGAGCAGGCGCTTGCCGGGGAACCGCTTGCGCACCACCAGCACGGCGCCGATCATGGCGATGAAGCCGGCGATCGGCGTCGCGATGCCGGCCAGGGTCATCGTCGAAATCATTGCCTCCCGGCCGCGCTGCAGCGCCTCGACGATATTCGCCGTGGTGAAGCTGTAGTCGATGCCCCAGTTCCTGACGAAGCAGCCGGCGACGATGGTTCCATAAAGCGAAACGACGAACACGCTGGTAAGCACGACAAAAGCCAGCAGGAAAAGGCGCGTCGGTTTCGACGCCAGATCGGAGAGGCGCCCCGAGGGCTTGCCGGTCACCACCACGAAGGATTTCCTGGCGATGTGAATGCCGGAATGAAAGGTAGCCACGTGGCGGTGTAGTGGGAGCCAGTCCTGATGCCTAATCTTTGATCTGTGATGGATCGAGGAAGGCAGAGAGGATGTACAAAGTGGACCTATACGCCAAAGTGAGGCGGGCCG
>CAIXAY010000249.1 GCA_903917505.1 uncultured beta proteobacterium
CGCAACCATGTGCTGGTGATCCCGGCCGTCGTCTGCGCCACCCGCGTCGCGCGGGGCATCGCCGAAATGGTGAAAGGCACCGTCTATGTCGAGCACCAGAATGGCTGCACCCAGATCGGCGCCGACCTTGAACTGTCCCGGCACGTCATCGCGGCGCACGGAACCCACCCCAACGTCTTCGGCGTCATCGTCGTCGGCCTGGGTTGCGAAACGCTGCGCGCGCAGGACGTGGTTGCGGATATCAGGAAAGCCTGCCCGGACAAACCGGTGCACCTCGTTATCATCCAGGACGAGGGCGGTTCGGTGAAAGCCACGGCCGCCGGCGCGCGCGTGGCGCGCGAAATGGTCGCCGAAGCTTCGCGGCAGTCGCGTGCCCCCATCGACGTTTCCGAACTTATCCTCGGCACCGAATGCGGCGGCTCGGATGCCTGTTCGGGCATCTCGGCGAATCCGGCGCTCGGCAAGACCAGCGATCTGCTGATCGAAGCCGGCGGCAGCGTGATCCTGGCCGAGACCACCGAACTGATCGGCGCCGAGCATATCATCGCCGCGCGCGCGGTCAGTCCCGAAGTTGCGCAACGCTGTTTCGACGTCATCGCCCGCTGCGAGAAACAGGCGACCGACATGGGCGTCGACATGCGCGGCGGCCAGCCGACGCCGGGCAACATCGAAGGCGGCCTTTCGTCGATCGAGGAAAAGTCGCTCGGATGCGTCTACAAGGCCGGAACGAAACCACTGCAGGATGTGATCGACTACGCCATGCCGGTGACCAAGAAGGGCCTGGTCTGGATGGATACGCCGGGCCAGGATATCGAGCAGATCACCGGCATGGTCGCCGGTGGCTGCCAGATCGTCATCTTCACCACCGGCCGCGGTACCTGTTGCGGCTCGCCGATTGCGCCGACCATCAAGGTGGCCACCAACAGCGCCCTGTTCGCGCGAATGAACGACAACATTGACCTCGATGCGGGCGCCATCGTCACCGGCGAGGCGACGGTGGACGAGGTCGGGCATTCCATTTTTGAAGACATGATAGAAACCGCATCCGGCAAGCTGTGCAAAGCCGAAGTGCTTGGCTTCAACGATTTCGCGATCCACCGCATCGGACCGTCGCTCTAGGAGATGAAATGTCAAAGGCAAAAGCGGTCGTCATGAATCCCGCCGACAATACGGCCACCGCCGTCGAGGCGGTGGGGCCTGACGTCGATGTGGTGATGAGCATCGGCGGGAAACCGGTCAGCGTCCACGTGGTGGATTCGATTTCCTTCGGCCACAAGTTCGCCGTGCGCGACATCCGCAAGGGCGACAGGATCGTCAAGTATGGAGAAACCATAGGCCTTGCCACGCAAGATATTCAGGCCGGCCGGCATGTCCATGTGCACAATCTGGAAAGCGGCCGTGGACGGGGCGACAAGTAAAGTCCGGCCGGAACAAGCACCGGGAGACTCGTTCTCCCGCATCGACCTCAAGCGCTTCGCGTTTTTGAAATGTTTGCTTCTTCTTTTTAAGGGAGTTAATTATGGCTAGCAACAAAGCGGTTTGGCTCATCACCGGCTGCTCAACGGGCTTCGGCCGCGAACTGGCGCGGGCATTGCTCAAGCGCGGCAACAGCGTGGTCGTGACGGCGCGCAATCCGGCGACCCTCGACGAATTCGCTGCCAATGAAAATGCGCTGGTCGCGGCGCTCGACGTCACCCGGCGCTCGCAGATCGCCGCGGTCCTCGAGCAGGCCGAGCAGCGCTTCGGCCAGGTCGACGTCCTGGTCAATAACGCCGGCTACGGTTATCTCGCCGCCGTCGAGGAGGGCGAGGACGACGCGGTGCGCGCGATGTTCGAGACCAATGTCTTCGCCCTGGCCGACATGACCAAGGCCGTGCTGCCGGGCATGCGCAAGCGCGGCCGCGGGCACATCGTCAACATCTCGTCGATGGGCGGCCTCGTCGGTTTCCCCGGCGTCGGCTATTACAACGCCACCAAGTTCGCCGTCGAAGGCCTGAGCGACTGCCTGCGCATGGAACTGGCGCCG
>CAIXAY010000250.1 GCA_903917505.1 uncultured beta proteobacterium
ACCGATGGCGAAGCCGATGAAGCACTTGCCCGCGAGTTCGGGCGAGACGAAGAGCAGGATGCCGAGCATCAGCAAGAGCTCGGTCGAGATCAGCATCATGCCGACCGAAATGCCCGACTTCATCGGGATCGCATAGACCGGGAAGGGCTTGCCGGCCAGCGCGGCGAAGGCCGTGCGGCTGTTGGCCAGGGTATTGATGCGGATGCCGAACCAGGCGACGCCGTAGGAGCCGGCGATGCCGACCAGCGAGAAGGCGAGGATCAGCACGACTTCCGAGCCGCGCATATGCTGCACCCAGCCGAAATAGGCGACGATGATCGCGCCGATGAATACTTCGAGCACCAGGATGAATTTGCCCTGGGTGATCATGTAGGTCTTGCAGGTCTCGTAAATCAGCTCGCTGACCTCGGCCATCGAACGGTGCACCGGCATGGCCTTGATCTGGCCGTAAATCACCGCGCCGAAGGCCAGGCCGGCGAGGCACACCAGCAGGCCGTAGGAGAGCAGTTGCCAGCCGGTGATGCCGCCGACGAAGGTGGCAAGGGCGGTGTCCCGCAAGTTCGGCAGGACGAGGTTGGCTTCCGAACTGGCGCAGGCGAGCTGGCTGGCCGAAGCGAGGAGCAGAGCCGCGAGCCAGCGCATGCCGGCAGGGGCGGACGAGGGGCTGAAGTGTTTCATCACCGTTTCCATTGAAAGTAATCAAAGTTAAAAACTTGTATCACGTCACTTCACTCGTCAGCGACGCAAACCGGCCTGGCTTTGCGTCGAACGCTGACCAAATGAAGCGGGTGCTTTTCGCAGGGATGTTTTTACCGATGACGCCCAGGCTTTCCGCTTGGACACGAGCGCGAAACGCCAAGGGCAGCAGGCGCCACATCGTCAATCTTATCGCAGGCAGCGACGCCGGTTTCTCGACCAAAGCCCCTAACCTACTATACTACCAAAGTTTTATGAGAAAGCCAATCCCCTGTCGCGCGTGGGGGCTTCTTCAGGAAAAGAAATTCTCGAGCTGCTCAGCCAGCGCTTCAGGCTGGTCGTGGTGCAGGTTGTGGCCGCAGTCGGCGAGAGCGCTATCCTGCAAGCGGGCAAAGCAGGCGCGCCGCGCTGCGAGGTCGCCGGGCGCCATCCCTTTCATGACATGCGAATCGTCGCCGGCGATCCACAGCGTCGCCGCGCTGATCCGGCGCCAGCAGGCCATGGCTTCGGGCAGCGGGAAGAACACCGGGCTGATCCAGCGATGGCGCGGGTCGGCGGCGAATACATAGCCGTTGCCGCGCGCGACCGTCATATGCTCGGCAAGAAACGCGGCGCGCTGCGGCGTCAGGCGCGGGTTGTCGCTGCATAGCCGCACGGCGAACTGCGCGCGATCCGGATAAGGGCGAAACGCCGCGTCGTCGGCGCGGATCTGCTGCAGCCATTTGGCCAGGCGATCGGGGCTGTCGTCGGGCGCGTACGCCGCGAGGAAGCCTTCGAGGCTCGCGAGTTGCGCAACGCGCTGCGCTTGAATGCCGGCGTAGAGGCCGGCGACGATGCCGCCCATGCTGTGGCCGGCGATGCGCGCCGGCCGGTCCGGCGAGTAGTGGGCGAGCAGCGCGTCGAGGTCGGCGATGTAATCGGCGAACCAGTAGGGGCCGTCGTTCCACTGCGACAGGCCGAAGCCGCGCCAGTCGGGCGCGATCAGACGCCACTTGCCGGCCATGGCGTCGGCGACGAACTGGAAGGAAGCGCCGACGTCACCCCAGCCGTGCAGGCAGAATATTGTTGGCGCGTCGTCCTCGCCCCAGAGGCGAACGTGGTAGCGCCGCCCGCGCAGCACGACGAATTCGGAGCGCGATGGTCGCATGCCCTCAGGCCGCCGCGGGCGCGCGAACCGGCGCTTCGCGGATCGGCAGGTTGACCAGCGCCGCGAGGCCGGCCAGCGCCATGTCGGCGTACCACATCCAGGTGTAATCGCCAAAGCGCGTGATCGACAGGCCGCCGAGCCAGGCGCCGAGGAAACCGCCGATCTGGTGCGAGAGCAGGGTCAGCCCGAACAGCGTGCCGAGGTAGCGCACGCCAAAGAGCTTGCCGACGATCGCCGCGGTCGGCGGCACGGTGGCGAGCCAGGTGAAGCCGAGGCCGGCGGCGAACAGGTAAAAGGTCAGGTCGTTATGCGGCGCCGCGAGATAGAGCGCGATCAGCAGTGCGCGCGAACCGTACATGCAGGCCAGGATGTTCCTGCTGCGATAGCGCGCGACGCAGGCGCCGGCGAACAGGCTGCCGAAGATGTTGGCCAGGCCGATGATCGCCAGCGACCAGCTCGCCACCGACGGCGGCAGGCCGCACAGATTGACTTCGCCGGGCAGGTGCGTGACCAGGAAGGCGATGTGGAAGCCGCAGGTGAAGAAGCCGGCGTTGAGCAGCAGGTAGCTGCGGTCGGCGAGCGCATCGCGCACGCTGCGCCGCAGCCCCGGGTCGGCGCCGGCGACCGCGTGGTGGTGCGGGTCTACGGGCTGCGACACGACGCCGACCAGCGGCAGCGCCGCCAGGGTCACCGCGGCGAGCGCCCACATCGCGCCCATCCAGCCGATCGCCTGGATCAGCTTCTGCAGAACCGGGGCGAAGATGAATTGGCCGAACGAGCCGCCGGCGTTGATGATGCCCGAGGCCGCGCCGCGCGCTTCGAGCGGCAGCCGTTTGCTCGCCGCACCGATCAGCACCGAGAAACTGCCGGCGCCGGAACCGATCGCCGAAAGCAGGCCGAGCGAAAAGACCAGCCCCCAGGTGCTGTCCATGAACGGCGTCACGGCGCTGCCGAGGGCCAGCAGGACGAGGCCGCCGAGCAGCACGCGGCGTGGCCCGTAATGGTCGGCGACGGCGCCGGCGATCGGTTGCACCGCGCCCCACATGAACTGGCCGACGGCCATCGCCAGGCTGATCGCCGCGATGCCGAGGCCGGTGCTGGTATTGAGCGGCGCGAGAAAGAGGCCGAGCGACTGGCGCGCGCCCATGGTCACCATCAGGACGCCGGCGGCGGAAAGCGTGACGGCCCAGAGCGCCGAGGTATTGAGTGAGCGGAACATTGATTTTATTTTCGCGGTCGGGTTGGCGTTGTTGGAACGTCGAACGGGCGTCTTAGTTCTGCGCGCGTCGTGCTTGCGCACGGTTTTCAGTAGGTCTCATTGAAGCCGCGGATCTGCCGCCGCGCTTTCTTGGTCGGGCGGCCGCGCAGATCGCTGCCCGGGGTCGGGGCGAGACGCTGCGTTTCCTTGAGCGCGGCGCGCCGGGCGCTGCTTTCCGGTGTTTCCTCGTAGAGTTGCTGCGCTTCGCTGGCCGGCCGGCGCTGCTCGTTAAGGCCGCGCACGGTGACCGTCCAGCGCACGGCTTCGATCGCCACTTCGAGGCTGTCGCCCGGACGCAGTTCGCGTGCGGGCTTCACCGTGCTGCCGTTGAGTTTGACGCGGCCGGCGTGCACCGCGGCGGTGGCCAGCGATCGGGTCTTGAAGAAACGCGCGGCCCACAGCCATTTATCGATGCGCAGGCTGGCGAGCTCGCTGCCGGGGGCAGCGCGCTCAGATGGCATCGACGGCTTCGGCCGAGACGTGCGCCGCCTGCTCTTTTTGCGTAAAGCGGTCGAGGTAGCAATAGACGACCGGCGTCAGGTAAAGCGTCAGGAGTTGCGAGAGCAGCAGGCCACCGACCACGGCGAGGCCGAGCGGCCGCCGCACTTCGGCGCCGGCGCCGAGGCCGAGCGCGATCGGCAGCGTCCCGACCAGCGCCGACATGGTGGTCATCATGATCGGCCGGAAGAGGATCAGGCAGGCCTGGTAAATCGCCTGCTGCGCCGGAATCTTGCCGCCGCGCTGCAGGGCGAGCGCGAAGTCGATCATCATGATGGCGTTCTTCTTGACGATGCCGATCAGCATGATGACGCCGACGAAAGCGTAGAGGCTCAGGTCGACATGGAAGACGAACAGGGTGATCAGCGCGCCGAGCGCCGCCGACGGCAGGCCGGAAAGAATGGTCAGCGGATGGATGAAACTTTCGTAAAGAATGCCGAGCACCAGGTAGACGACGAGGATCGCGATCAAAAGCAGGATGCCCAATCCCTGCAGCGACGCCTGGAAGGCCTGCGCCGTGCCTTGCAGGCTGGTATTGAGCGAGGCCGGCATGCGCATTTCGCGCTCGAGCGCCTTGATGCGGTCGACCGAGTCGCCGAGCGAGACGCCGGGCAGAAGGTTGAAGGAGATCGTCACCGACGGCAGCTGTCCCTGGTGGTTGACGGTCAGTGCCTGCGTCGATTGGCTGACCCGCGTGACCGTGTCGAGCGGCACCAATTTGCCGCCTGCCGCGCGCACATAGACGCGCGACAGCATGGACGGTTCGAGCTGGTATTCGGGCAGGACTTCGAGGATCACCTGGTACTGGTTCGACGATCCGTAAATCGTCGAAATCTGGCGTGCCGAAAAAGCGCTTTGCAGGGCGTCCTCGACCTGGCCGAAGGAGACGCCGAGCGTCGCGATCTTGTCACGGTCGACGTCGATGGCAACGACCGGCGAGAGGTTGTTGAGGTTGGAGGTGACATCGATGAAGCCCGGGATCGGGCGTATCTTGTCGAGCAGCGTGTCGGTCCATTGGTAGAGTTCGGCGAGGTCGGTGCTCTGCAGCGTGTATTGGTACTGCCCGGCGGTGATCTGGCCGCCGATGCGAATGACCGGCGGGTTCTGCATGTACACCTTGATGCCGGGCACCGCGGCCAGCTTGGGGCGCAGCTCCTGGATGATTTCATCGGGCGAGAGCTTGCGCTCGCTGCGCGGTTTCAGCATCATCGACAGCGAACCGCTGTTCGAGGTCGGGCGCGAACCTTGCGCGCCAACGCTCGACATGAAGGAGCGGATGTTCGGGTCCTGCGCGACGATTTCGGCGAGCGCGCGCTGGTGTTCGATCATCGAAGGAAAGGACGCATCCTGCGGTCCTTCGGTCACCGCGACGATCTGTCCGCTGTCGCCGCTCGGGATGAAGTCCTTGGGCACCAGGGTGAAAAAGACGCCGGTCAATATGAAGGTCGCCACGAAAACGCTCAGCACCACGCGCGGATGGGCCATGGCGATGCGCAGCGTGCTGCGGTAAGCGCCCAGCAGGGCCTCGAAGAAATGCTCGAAGGCGCGGAAGATGCGCCCGTGCGCTTCCGGTTCGGCGTGGCGCAGATAGCGGCTGCACAGCATCGGCGTCAGGGTCAGCGAGACCAGGCCGGAAACCAGGATGGCGGCGCAGATGGTGACGGCGAACTCGTGCAGCAGACGGCCGACGATGCCGCTCATGAACAGCACCGGAATGAACACCGCGGTCAGCGACATGGTCATCGAGATGATGGTGAAACCGATCTCGCGCGAGCCCTTGATCGCCGCTTGCAGCGGCGTCTCGCCGAGCTCGATGTGCCGCACGATGTTCTCCAGCATGACAATGGCATCATCGACGACGAAACCGACCGAGAGCGTCAGGGCGAGCAGCGAGAGGTTGTCGAGGCTGTAGTCGAAGGCGTACATCGCGGCGAAAGTGCCGATCACCGAAATCGGCAGCGCCAATGCCGGTATCGCCGTGGCCGACAGGTTGCGCAGGAACAGCAGGATCACCAGGATGACCAGGAAACCGGCGAGAACGAGGGTGAATTGCACGTCGCTGATCGCCTCGCTGATCGAAACGCTGCGATCGTACAGCGTCGTCATGGTGATCGCCGCCGGCAGCTTGGCCTGGAAGCTCGGCAGGATGCGCTTGATCGAATTGACCGTCTCGATGGTGTTGGCGCCCGGCTGGCGCTGGATGGCCAGCACGATGGCGCGCTTGTCGACGTTCCAGGCGGCGACGCGCAGGTTTTCGACGCTGTCGATCGGCGTTGCCACTTCCTCGAGGCGGATCGGCGCGCCGTTGCGCCAGCCGACGATCAGCGGCCGGTAAGCGGCGGCCCTCGTCAGTTGCCCGTTGTCCTTGATGGCGAAGGACTGGCGGTCGCCGTCGAACAGGCCGACCGGCTGGTTGACGTTGGCCTGCGCCACCGCCTGCTGCAGTTCGTCTATCCCCAGGCCGCGCGCCGCAAGCTGGTCGGGGTTGCTGCGAATGCGAACGGCGAATTTCTGCGATCCGAAGACGAGTACCTGGGCGACGCCGCTGATCGTCGAGATGCGCTGCGCGAGCTGCGTCTCGGCGTATTCGTTGATCACCGGCAAGGGCAGCGTCGGCGAGCTCATGGCGATGAAGAAGATCGGCGAATCGGCCGGATTGACTTTGCGGAACGACGGCGGCGTCGGCATCGAGGGCGGCAGCTTGCGCTGCGCCGAAGCGATCGCCGACTGTACGTCCTGGGCGGCCGCGTCGATGTTGCGGTCGAGCGAGAACTGCAGCGTGATCGAGGTCGTTCCCTGGGCGCTCGTCGAGCTCAAGGAATCGAGGCCGGCGATTGTCGAGAACTGGCCTTCGAGCGGCGTCGCGACCGCCGCCGCCATGGTCTCGGGCGAGGCGCCGGGCAGCTGGGCGGTCACCGAGATGGTCGGAAAATCGACGCTCGGCAATTCGGAAACCGGCAGCGCGCGATAGGCAATGAGTCCGAAAATGACGAAGGCCGCCATCAGCAGCGTCGTCATCACCGGACGGCGAATACAGAGTTCGGGCAGATTCATCGTGCCGCCCTATTTGGCCGCTGCAGCCGAGGATTCCGAAGCGTTGGCATCGCTCGACTTGTCCGACGCTTCCCTGGCCTTGATCTTGACCCCGGGCGTCAGGCGCAGCTGCCCGTCGGTAACCACCGTCTCGCCATCCTTCAGGCCCTTGCTGATCGCCGAGAGGCCGGCGTCCACGGCGGCCACTTCGATCTTGCGCACTTCGACGCTGGCGTCGTCCTTGACGACGTAAATGAAATTGCCGTCGGCGCCCTGCTGCACGGCTTCGTTGGGCACGGTGACGGCGTTCTTGAGCGTGTCGAGGCGCAGCGCGACATTGAGAAATTGGCCGGGCGTCAATTTCTCGTCGGTGTTGGGCAAGAGCGCCTTCATCAGGATGGTGCCGGTGGCGCTGTCGACGGCGTTGTCGAGGAAGTGCACTTCACCCTCGTAGTGCTGCGAAGCATCTCCCGGCAAGCTGACATCGACTGTCATGCCGCCGAATTTTCCAGCGGCCGGTTTCCCCGCATCGGATCCCATCGCTGTCCGCAGGCGCGGCAGGTATTTCTCGGGAACCGAAAAGGTCACGAGCAGCGGGCGCACGCGATTGACGACGGCCAGGCTCGTCTCATTGACCTTGACCGACGATCCCGGAAAAACCAGTCGCGCGCCGACGACGCCGGTGAAAGGCGCGCGTATCGTCGCGTAGGTCAGCTGCAGGCGGGCGAGTTCGACGGCGGCCTGGCTCGAGCGCAGGATCGCGGCTGCGGCGACTTCGTTGGTGCGGACGTCGGTTACCTTCTCGTCGGAGACGAAATTGCGTTCCCGAAGCGCGGTGTAGCGCGCAGTGTCCGAACGCGTCTTGGTATTCAGTGCTTCATCGCGCGCCGCAGTCGCCTCGGCCTGTTGCAGGCGGGCGGCGAAATCGGTCGGATCGAGGCGGACCAGCACGTCGCCCTGCTTGACGTGCTGACCCTCGGCAAACAGCACGGCGGCGACCTGGCCATCGACGCGCGCCTTGAGCACGACGCTCTCGTAGGCTTCACCGCGCCCGACGACCTGCAAGGTCACCGGCATGTCGCGTTGCGCGGCTTTGGCGGTAGTGACCGGCACCGGCGATGCCTCGGCTTTCTTTTTCGCGTTGCCGTCCGAACAGGCGGCAAGAACCAGTGCGCTGGCGAGCAGAAGGGCAAGGCGAATGAGATTCACGGGAGCGGGCTTTCGAGAGCGTAGAGTTCTTCTATCGTTTCACGGCGGCGGACGAGCTGCATCGTTGCGCCATTGACCATGACTTCGGCGGCGCGCGGACGTGTATTGTAGTTCGAGCTCATGGCCATGGCGTAGGCGCCGGCGGACATTATGGCGAGCAGATCGCCGGGCGCGAGCGCCAGCGCCCTATCATGGCCGAGGAAATCGCCGGACTCGCAGATCGGGCCGACCACTTGCCATTGCTGCGTGGTTCCCGCTCGCGGCGCGACCGCAACGATGTCGTGCCAGGCGTCGTAGAGCGCCGGCCGCGCGAGGTCGTTCATCGCCGCATCGACGATCGCGAAGTTCTTTTCCGCGCCGGGCTTCAGGTATTCGACGCGGGTGAGCAGCACGCCGGCATTGCCGACCAGGCGCCGCCCGGGTTCGAGCAGGATCTTCAGGCCACGCTCGCGAAGCGCGGCGAGCAGCGGTTGCAGGTAGGCTTCGACGCTGGTCTCGACTTCGTCCTTGTAGCGGATGCCGAGGCCGCCGCCGAGGTCGATGTGGCGCAGCGTGATGCCTTTGCCGGCGAGCTGGTCGATGAGCTGCAGGAGCTTGCCGAGCGCTTCCGTGAACGGCGCCGGGTCGAGCAGCTGCGAGCCGATATGGCAATCGATGCCGACGATTTCGAGGTTGGCGAGGCGGCTCGCGTGCTCGTACACGCGCAGCGCTTCTTCGTAAGCGACGCCGAACTTGTTTTGCTTGAGCCCGGTCGAAATGTAGGGATGCGTTTTGGCGTCGACATCCGGATTGACGCGCAGGCTGATCGGCGCTTTCTTGCCGAGGCTGCCGGCGACTTCGTTGAGCCGGTCGAGTTCGGGCGCCGATTCGACGTTGAAACAGTGAATGCCCGTGGTCAGCGCGAAGGCCATTTCGGCGGCCGATTTGCCGACGCCGGAGAAGACGATCTTTTGCGGGTCGGCGCCGGCGGCCAGCGCGCGCTTGAGTTCGCCGATCGAAACGATGTCGAAACCGGCGCCGCGCTGCGCGAAGAGCTTGAGCACGGCGAGGTTGGAATTGGCCTTGACCGCGTAGCAGACGAGCGCATCGACGCCGGCGAGCGGCTGCTGGAATTCATCGAGGGCGCCCTCGAGCGCGGCGCGCGAATAGACGTAACAGGGCGTGCCGAAGCGTTCGGCGATTGCCGCGAGCGCTACCGATTCGCAGTGCAATTGCCCGCCTTTCAGGGAAAATGCATTCATTTGGCGGGGTCTTTGGCCGTGTTAATATCGGGCGCAGCGGCCGGCTTGTCGGCACTGGCCGGTACCGGTTTGGCCGGCGGCGGCAAGGTCAGCGGACCGCGCGTGCCGCAGGCGGCGAGCGTCAGCGTGCAGAGCAAAATGGCAAGGGTCAGAGTGCCCCCGGATTCGTCGCGCATGAGGGAATTGCCGAAAATGCAAAATGGTAGCACAGGATGAACGATAGCGAATTCAACGTTCTTGCCGAAGCGGCCCTGAAGCGGATCGAGGCCGGTCTCGAAGCGAGCGGCGCCGACCTCGATTTCGCCCAGGTCAGCAGCGGCGTCCTCGAAATCGAGTTTGCCGACGGCAGCAAGATCATCGTCAATCGCCACGCGGCGGCGCAGGAAATGTGGGTCGCGGCCCGTTCGGGCGGTTTCCACTTCCGCTGGGACGGCACGGCCTGGCGCGATACGCGCGGCGGCGGCGAACTCATGGCCGACCTGTCGGCGCTGGTTTCGGCGCAGGCCGGCGAGCCCGTCGATTTGAGCGAATAAGCCGGCCCTCGTGCGCTCCGCATCCTGTCATTCCGGCGAAAGCCGGAATCCAGTACGGGCCGAAGGTCTGGCAGGCATCTTGGGCGGCTGCCACATCGCCATGCTACGTATCGAATAACGGGAGCTGTCCCCTGTTATTCGGAGTTGTGTCAGACCACCTGTTGTCGCAAGTGATGACAGACCTCGTCGAACCGGCCCGGGTAGGTCTCGTTGACTTCGCGAAGCTGGGCTGCCACATGGCGTTTGCGTCCCTCATCCTGCATGTCGTCGAGCGCCTGAAAGTAGCCAAGGCGCTTTCCGAGGGTGTAGTTGAGCCTGTCGTCTTCCGGCAGCGCAAGGTAACGGTCCATGATCGCCAGCAGCTTGGCTTTGTCCTCGGGCAGTTGTCCCCGTGCTTCCATCAGCAGATCGACACCATGATGGTTGGCGTAATAACTCGAAATACCGTCAAGATGTTCGATCAACAAACGCTGTTCCTCGATGATGTTCTTCTCGGTCTGCAATGTGTATTCCCCCGCCTCCAATTGCTTGGCCAGGCCCGATCCGGGCTTGACGCCGATCGTCAGCGCACGAATGAAATGGGGATTGATTTGGTTGAGTACCGCAGCGGTTTCGATGGCGTGTTCCTGCCACAGCTCTTGTCCACCGAGCCCCAGTATGATGAACTCGGAGACGGTCATTCCGGCTTCCTTGGCCATCAGCCCCGACGCAATCATGTCGGCGGCGGTGCTGCCTTTGCGAACCTTTTCCAGAACGGCGTCCGAACCGGATTCCATGCCACAGTAGACGGTGTTCAGGCCGGCCGCGCAGATTTCCTTGAGTTCCGCCAAAGTTTTTCTCGCGATCGTGTGAGCCCGGCCATAAC